>JALHQU010000030.1 GCA_022841795.1 Fimbriiglobus sp. | reverse complement strand
CCGCGCTCGCCTGCGGCTCGCGGCTACGAAGATCTCCCAAACCTCCTCATCCCGCCGAGCATTTGCCGCAGCCCCCGCCAGCGGGCGGCGAGGGTGCGGCCGTGGGTCATCGCCAGCATCCCGGCCGTCACGTCCCCGCCGGCCGGGTCGGCGGTCAACTCTGTGTCGATGTGCGGGCGGAACCGGCCGGACCGCACCGTCACCACCTGCGGTGTGGTCATCTGCAACAGCCCCTCGTCGCCCTGGGTGACGCCCCACCCGCTCGCCCCGCGGCCGCCGAACGGCGTGCCGGGGTGCGCCGTCGGCACGATCACGTCGTTGACGACGACGGACCCGACCGGCAACCGGGCGGCGAGGTCGCGGGCGGCGGACAGGTCGCGGGTGAACACGGCGGCGGTGAGTTTGAAGGGGCACGCGGCGTGCAGTCGCAGGGCGTCGTCGAGTGAGTCGAACGGGACGACGGCGAGCCGGGGGGTGAAAGTGGCCTCGCGGAGGGCGGGGTGGTCGGGGGGCGGGGTGAGGATGATTTCCGGTGACGCGCTCCCCGTTGGGTCGCGGCCAACCATGGCGACAAACCCCTCCCACGCCGCCCGCTGCACGAACGCTCGCCGCACGGCCATGCACGTCTGTCCGCGGTTGAGCGTCGCCCCGTACCACGCCGCCCGCGCCGCCAGTTCCACGTCCGCGTCGGCCAGCACGAGCACCGCGTCGCACCCGCTCAACTCCAGGGCCGACGGGATCAGCCGTTCGCCCAGCCGCGCCGCCAGCTTCCGCCCCACCCCGTCCGAGCCGGTGAAGTGGACGAAGTCCACATCCGCCTCGGCCAGCAGCGGGCCGGCCTCGCGGGTGGCGGGCAGCGGCACGATCAGGTCCGGCGGGAACCCGGCGTCGCGGAACAGTTCCGTGAGCACCGCGGCGAACCGCGGGGCGTTCTCGCTCGGTTTCCATAGCACCGCGTTGCCGGCGGCCACCGCGTGCAGGACGGGCACGGCGTTCAGGAACAGCGGGTAGTTCCAGGTGCCGATGACGCCGACGATGCCGTGCGGGCGGCGGTGGATCACGTCCCGGCAGCCGGCCAGCCACAGCGGTCGCCAGCCGACCTTTCGCGGCTTCAGGATTCGCCCGGTGTGTCGTTCCAGGAACTTGGCGGCGGCGGCCGTCGGCAGCACGTCGGTGGCGATCACCTCGTCCGGCGGACGGTCGAGATCGGCCCTCACCGCGGCCGTCAGGTGGTCGCACCGCTCGACCAGCAGGTGCCGGAACTCGCGGATAGCCTTCAGCCGTTTTCGAACCGGCGTGAGTGCCCACCGGGCTTGGGCGAGGCGAGCGCGGGCGGACTCGGCGGCGAACGGCACGGACATGCGGAATATGGTAAGCCTTCGGCGAGTTGTGCGGGCCGCACGCCCGTCAGATGGCCGGAGTCGGCGGCGAACGGCTTGACACACCGATCCCGCCACGACACCCTAATGTGTAACCCTCCAGGTGCGGAGCGAGTCATGACGATCGGGCAATTCGTGCGGGTGGTCGGGGTGGTGGCGGCGGCGTGCGCCCCGGCCGCGGCCCAGCAGGTCGAGTCCAAGCCGAAGGCGGACGGCATGATCCCGTCCACCTTCCGCAGCTACATCGTGTTCGACCAGCGGGCGGACGCGAAAAGCCCGCAGAACCGCACCGGCAAGCTGCACGACCTGGTGACGGAGAACAACCTGAACCCGGTGGTGGCGGTGTTCGCCACCAAACTGCCGGCCGGCGCCGACGAGCCGGTGGCGAAGCTGGTCAAGCGGCTGAAGGACGTGCAGACCGCGCACAAGGCCGAGGAATTCGGCGCGTTCCTTCTCTTCGCCGCCCTGGACCGCGACTACATCGCGGACGCCAAGGCGGACGCCGCCGCCGAGGCGGTGCAGGCGTGGGCCGGGTCGGTGCAACCGGGCGGCGTGGCCGTCGGCCTGACCAAGAAGCCGGACGGCAAAGAGGGCGACGCGCTCACCTGGGGGCTGGCCCCGGACACCACCACCGTCATCGTGTACAACCGGATGAAGGTGGTGAAGCGGTGGGACCTGCCGGCCGACGGCCTGACCGACGCGGCCATCGACGCCGTCATCACCGAGGCGAACGGCCTGTTCAAGAAGAAGTGACCCGGCCGGCTCTCATTGGTTCCGGCCGGGTGGGGGACCCCTTTCCGGAACCATCCCGATTCGTCCGGAAGAAACAGCGTTTGAGCGATGGTCGAGGCGGAACCGATTCACAGTCAGGCCACGCCCCAGGTGCGGAGCAGGTCGGACGCCTCGGTCAGATCCCGGAACACCGCGTCCGGCCGGCACGCCGCCAGTTCGTCATACGGGTGCCAGCCGGTGGCCACCGCCACCGCCTTCGCCCCGATTGCCCGCGCGCACTGCACGTCCAGCGGGGTGTCGCCGATCACCCACACGTCGGCCGGGTTCACCGTTCGGCCGGTGTGCCGTTGCACCTCGGAGAGTGCGGTCCGGGCCACGTCGTCGCGGTCGAAGTGGTCGTCGCCGAACCCGCCGAGCGGGAAGTAGTCCCACAGGCCGAAGTGCCCGAGCTTGGCCGCCGCCCCGCGGCGGATGTTTCCCGTCAGCAGGCCGAGCAGTACCCCGTCCCGTTTGGCCGCCGCCTTCACGATCGGCTCGATCTGCGGGCACACCTCCCCGCCGCGGTCCCGCAGGAAGTGCGGCAGTTGGTCCAGGTAGGCGTCGGTCAGCCGCCGCACGTTCTCGGCCGACGGCTCGAACCCGTGGACGGTGAGTAGCTCCCGGCCGATGGCCCGGTCGGTGCGGCCGCTGTACGGCACGGTGTCGAGCACCTCGCGGACGCCGAACTCGCGTTGCAGGGCGGCTTCCATCGCCCCCTTGCCCGCCCCGCCGGTGCGGACCAGAGTGCCGTCGATGTCGAAGAGCAGGGTGATCATGAGGGAAGTTTAGGGGTGGGGTGGATTGTTGGCGAACCCGAGCCGCAAGGCTCGTGGGTGCGAGCCAGCCGAGTGGGGCAAGATGGCATCTTGCCACGGCTAGATGCCATCTTGCCCCACGCACCCACCGACCTGGCGGTCGGGGTTCACCAAAGACCCGTCCTGGCGAACTTCCGGCCGCGGCGGGTGTCCGTAGGGTGGCTTCATCCAACTCCGACCGGAGGTCCGGCATGTCCGACGTGCCCGTCATCCACTTCTACAGCACCGCCGGCGAGTACGGCTGCTTCTCCAACTTCAGCCGGCACAGCGTGTTTCTGAGGGGGAAGCGGTGGCCGACGAGCGAGCACTACTTCCAGGCGCAGAAGTTCGCCGGCGCGCCGGACGAGGAGGAGGTGCGGAAAGCCAACAAGCCGAGTCTGGCGGCGCAGATGGGCCGCGACCGCAAGCGTCCGCTGCGGCGAGACTGGGAGCGGGTGAAGGAGCGAGTGATGCTCGAAGCCTTGCGGGCGAAGTTCACCCAGCACGACGAGTTGAAAGCGATTCTGCTCGGCACCGGCGACGCGGTGCTGGTCGAACACACCGCCAACGACAACTACTGGGGCGACGGCGGGGACGGGAGCGGGCGGAACCGGCTCGGGGCGCTGCTCATGCAGGTGCGGGCGGAGTTGCGGGCTACACTCAAGTTCACCGGAGCCTCCCCCATGCCCCGACTGCTCGCGCTCGTCGCCCTCTTCGCCGCCACCCTAGCCTCCGCCGCGGATTACCCCACGCACACCCTGAAGTCGGACCAGCTCACCCTCACCGTGTACCTGCCGGACGCGGAGAAGGGGTTCTACCGCGGCACGCGGTTCGACTGGTCCGGGGTGTTCTCGGTCGAGTTCGGCAAGTACAAGCTGTTCGGCCCGTGGAAGGGCACGCACAACCCGGCGAACAACGACGACATCGTCGGCCCGTGCGAGGAGTTCGGCAACGCCGCCCCGCTCGGGTACGCCGACGCCAAGCCGGGCGGCACGTTCGTCAAGATCGGGGTGGGCGAGCTGGAGAAGGCGAAGGACGAGAAGTACAGCTTCTTCGGCCGGTACAAGATCGTGAAGCCGGGCGAGTGGAAGGTGACGAAGGACGACAGCAAGATCACGTTCGAGCAGACCCTGAGTGCGGCCGGGTACGCCTACAAGTACACCAAGATCGTGGCCGTGAGCGGGGCGGAGGTGCGGATCATGCATGTGCTGGGGAACACCGGCCCGAAGGCGATCAGCACCGACCACTACAACCACAACTTCTTCAACGTGGACGCCGATCCGGTGGGGTCGAACTACGAACTGGAGTTCCCGTTCGCGGTGAAGGCGGCGGAGCCGCGGGAGCGGTTCAACGAGTTGGTGAAGATCGACGGCAAGAAGCTGACGCTGGCCGGCACCATCGACAAGGGGTCGATCTTCGCCGAACTGGGCGGGTTCAGCACCGACTCGGTCAGCCGCGACGCCGGGGTGACGATGAAGCACACGCCGTCCGGCGTGACCGTCCGCGTGACCGGCGACAAGCCGCCGAGCAAGTACAACCTGTGGGGGATGAAGACCACCCTGTGCCCGGAGCCGTACATCCAGATCGAGTTGGAGCCGGGCAAGAAGACGGTGTGGACGTGGAAGTACGTGTTCAGCAAGTGAGCGGAATCTGGTGAACCCCGACCGCCAGGGAGGGGGTGCGAGCCACCTTACCCCCTCCCTGGCGGTCGGGGTTCACCAAAGACTCCGCCGTCTCTCGAATCGCCTCGTCGCTCGCGTCGGTCATCTCCACCGGCGTGTTCGCGTTCGGGAAGTCCCGCTCCCGTGAGTGGCGGTACGCCGGGTCGTAGTGCTGGGTGAGCACGTTCGCCACAAACCGCTCCCACCGGCCGGCGTCGATGTCGGCGAACCAGCCGTCCACCACCCCGCCGAGCTTGCCCCGCAGCTTGTCGAGCAGCCCCTTCAGCGAGTCCGGGTTCCGCACGAAGTGGTCGTACTCAGCCAGCAGGTGCCGCACCCGCTCGGCCGGCGGCAGCCGCAGTTCCACCCCGCGGGCCGCCTTCATCACGCGCCACAACTCGATGGGCACCTGCAGGTCGCCCACCTTGTTCGATTCCGCTTCCACCCACACGGGGCGGCTGGGGTCGAGCTGTCAGAGGCGGTGGTGGACGAGCGACTCGAACAGCTTCTGCGCCGGCTGCGGGGCGTCCGGCTCGGACCCGAGAAGCGACCCGCGGTGGCAGGCCAGCCGTTCCAGGTCGAGGGTCTGCCCGCCGGCAGTTTCAATCGCCCGCAGCACCTTCGACTTCGCGCTGCCGGTCGGCCCGGCCAGGATGCGGAGGTCGAACCGCCGCGGCAGGGTCCGCAACCCGTCCATCACCTCCCCGCGGTACGTCTTGTACCCGCCGACGAGAGTGGACACGCGGAACCCGATCTGGCTGAGGACGATGGCGAAGCTGCCGGACCGCTGCCCGCCCCGCCAGCAGTACAGCAGCGGGCGGTAGTCCTTCGGCTTGTCGGCGAAGTGCTCGTCAATGTGCCGGGCGATGTTCCGGGAGACGAGCGCCGCACCCACCTTGCGGGCCTCGAACGGGTTCACCTGCTTGTAGATGGCGCCCACCCGCGCCCGTTCGGCGTCGTCCAGCACCGGCAGGTTGATGGCGCCGGGCAGGTGGTCGTCGGCGAACTCGGCCGGCGACCGCACGTCGATGACGGCGGAGAACGCCGGCCCAGGGGCGAAGAAGCGGTCGATCGTCAGCGGCACCTGCACCATGCGGGCATTGTAGCGGCAGCGGGCCGCCACAGAGGGCGGCCCCTACAAACCCGGTTGCCTTGTAGGGGCCGCCCTCTGTGGCGGCCCGCCGACTCAATCCCGCTGGCCGCGGGCGACCGGCACCGTGCCCCGCTTCCAACTGTCCTCCAGCGCGCGGGCGTCGGCCAGCCCGTACTGGCGGGTGAGGGCGGTCTCGGTGCCGTACCGCTGGGCGTCGCGGACGAACGCGGTGAACGCCTTCTCCCCCTTCCACTTCACCAGGAAGTGCACCAGCGCCACGCTCTCGACGTGGAACCCGGTGACCGCTTTGGCCGGCACCTCGGCGGCGGTCAGCACTTTGTCCACCGGCAGCAACTCGCCGTCGCGGGCGCACCGGCGGACGGTTTGCAGGTAGCGGTCCACCTCGGCGCTCGACGTGCTGAGGACCGCCATGCCCAGTTCGGCCCACTTCGGCGGCGGCTGGCTCGGGAACAGGTCGGCCAGGACGATGTGGGTGAGTTCGCGGGGCAGGGCGGCGTCGGTCAGCGTCTCGTCGTCCGCCCGCAGGTCGATCCGCCGGCTGGTGGCGGCGCCGTCGGCCAGGTTCACGTCCGCCCGGCCGGTGGCCGCGGCCGGCAGCCTGGTGGCGGCGGCGAACGCCTCGGCCGTCGGGTGCAGGGTGATCTCGCACCGCGGCGACCAGTTCGCCCCCGGCGGGCCGGACCACTTCTTGAACACCTCCGCCCGCTGCGTCTCGGCCGACCGCGCCACCTCCTCGGCCGTCGCCCGGCTGGTGCGGTACCGCACCCGGAAGTTGTCGGTGTCGATCACCTGCCAGCCCGGTTCCTCCGCTTTCACCGCCGCCGGCCCGCGGGTCGGCCGGGTGGTCCCGGCCCGCTTCTTCGCCGTCGCCAGGATGTCCTTCGCCGCCTCGTGCAGCGCCAGGTGATCTGGCACGGTGCTGAGCGCCCCCTCTACCTCGGCCACCACGTCGGCGGCGGTGCTGGCGTCCGACGACTTGTTCAGCTTGTCCGCGGCCACCTTGATGCGGCAGTACGCCCACGCCGCCGTCTGCTCGGTGGACATCTTCACCTTTTCGCGGAACGCCAGCCCGAACAGGTCGCGGGCGTTCAGGAACTTGGCCGGGTCGGCGGCCTTCGCCTGGTTGAACACGGCCGTGGCCTGTCGGAGCAGGTCGAATCCGTTCGTCGGCTCGGGCTTCTCGGCCTTCTCGCCCGGCATGGCCGGCGGCGGGAGGGGGTCGAACGGCTTGGTCTGGGCGAGGGCGAGCGGGGCGACAACGACGAAGCAACAGACCGCGAACGCGGTGCGGGTCATGGGCGCATCCTTGCGGGGGGATTCGGATGCCGAGAACGATGACGACGCGACGGGCACTCGTCCGTGAGCCGGACCCGCCGGGGCGTCAGGGTATACGACATCCCGGCGGAAAAAAAAAGCGGAGGTTGATTCGGGTGCCGGCGGGCCAGGGCCGTTCGGTTCTCGATGCATGGCCGTCGTCGTTCTCAACATTGCCAACTCGCGGCCCCATCCCCCCGGCCGGTGGGACGCGAAAACGGCTTGAAAACCGCAGTTTGTGCGCGCCCCCCGCCGGCCGGCGGGTTCGTGTTGGCAATGTTGAGAACGACCCCGCCCGTCCCCGTCACACTCCGGGGCACAACGGAACGGCCCTGTCTGGTGGGCGGCGCACCCGAGGAGTTGCTGTTTGAGCCGCTGGTGGCTTGGCCGCCGACGGCGAAGCCGCGAGCGGCCCCCGAACCCCGCGAACGGTATTCGCTTGTGCCGGGTGGTACAGAGGTGTATCGTCCGTTGTAAGGTGGACTGGCCTGTCCGGTCGATTACGAGTTCGGCGTTTCCGGAGGTGCTGTCATGGCGAAGGTTCTTCGAGCAGGCGTCGTGTTGGCGGTCGCAGCCTGTCTGGCCGTCCCCTCCGCCGGTCAGGAGCCGGCGAAGCCGAAGGTGACGGTCGAGTTCCGCTGGATCGAGCCGCAGGTCATCAAGGGGGTGACGGAGGACAAGGGGCATCCGATCGTGTGCGGCGGCAAAGACTGGTACGCCCACCTGCAGCCGGTGCTGACGAGCAAGGACATCGCCACCGCCAAACTGACGCACCTTAACATCGCGAACAACGACCAGTACGCGGTCGAGTTCACCCTGTCGAAGGGGGCGGCGAAGAAACTGGCCGAGGCGTGCGGGGACGCGGCGGGGCGGACGCTGACAGTGTACGTTGACGGCCACTGGACCGGGGCGTCGTACTTCGACAAGGCCAAGCCGGGGAAGTTCTTCCCGCCGATGGCCGGGTTCATGCTGTCGAAGACCCAGGCCGAGCGGATCTTGGAGGCGAGCAAGTGACCCACGGCCCTGGCGGGCCGGGTTCACCCTCAGCGGACCGCCGGCAGGCGCTCCACCTGGGCTTCCAGCACCTTCTGGCGGCGGATCTTCCGCACCACCACCCGCACCCCGTTCCGTTTCAACGATTCCCCGCCGCCCACCGGCTTGCCCAGGTGCCCGGTCACCCAGTCGCTCAGGTGCCGCACCTCGCCCGGCGGCGGGTCGGACAGCAGGTCGATGCCGGTCGCCTGCTTCAGGCGGTCCGGCGAGATGCCCCCGCCGGCCACCCACCCGGCCCCGGTCTTCACGAGGTGCATCGGCAGGCGGTCGTACTCGTCCTCGATCTCGCCCACCAGCTCCTCCAGGATGTCCTCCTGCGTCACCAGGCCGACCACCTTCCCGCCGGCGTCCCGCACCAGGGCGATGTGCGTGTGGTCCCGCAGCATCTGCTCCAGGCACGCCGACACCGGGGTGTCGTCCCGCACGCTCGGGATGGCGCGGGCGACCGACCGCAGGGTGGCGTCGAACGGGGTGAGCCGCATGAGTGCCACCAGGTCCTTGAAGTTGACGTACCCGATGACCGCCTGCGGGTCGCCCGGCCGGTCGGTGAGCGGGAACCGGGTGTGCAGGTCCAGGTGGGCGTGGGCGAGGGCGTCGGCCACCTCGGCGTTCGCGTCCAGCATGCTGATCGCTTCGGCCGGCAGCATGGCCTCGCGGATCGGCCGGGACGACAGCGTGGCCGCCCCGACAATGATCCGCTCCTCCCGCGGGCCGATCAGCCGGGAGGTGCGGGCGATGGCGGCGGTCGCTCGCAGTTCTTGAAGCTCGGTCGCCTCCGACTTCACCGCCCCGCCGCCCCGCTTCTTCATCACCCGTTCGCCCAGGGCCATCAGCCCGGTGACGGACGACTCCAGCGCCCACACCACCGGCCACACGGCGGTCACGAACCACCGCATCGGGGTGGACAGGGCCAGGCACACCCGCTCCTTGTTCCGCAGGGCGAACACCTTCGGGATGAGCTCGCCGAACACGATGGTGACGGCGGTGAGCGGGGCCACGACCAGGGCGAGGGCGAGCAACTCGGCGGTGGCCGACGACACCCCGAGCGAGTCCTGGAGTTTCGGCGCGATCACCTCCTCCGCCCCGGCCCCGCCGACGGCCGCGGCGATGGCCCCCATCAGGGTGATGCCGAGCTGCACCCCGGCCAGACTGCCCTCCATGTTCCGCTTCATGTACGCCGCCGACGCCGCCCCGCCCCGTTTCTCGTCGGCCAGCACCTGTAGCCGGGCGAGCGACACCGACGCCAGCGCCAGCTCGTAGGCCGCGAACACCCCGTTCGCCATTACCATTCCGCCCATCACCAGCAGTTCCACGCCCCACATGTCAGCCTCGTCGTCCGGGTTCCGAGTGTCCTATGTTACGGCTCGCCCCCGCCGGGGCGTTTCTTCCGCCGCCGGCCGGCCATGTCCTTGATCTTCCCGATCGAGCCGACCAGTTGCCCGAGTTCGGCCCGCTCCCGCAGCTTCGCCGTGTTCGGGTGGTCCGGGGCGATGTCCTCGGCCATCTTCACCCAGTGCATCCCGCGGTCGGCTTCGTTCTGCTCGATCGCCAACTCCACCCCCAGCCCGGCCAGGGCCATGAACTCGGAGGTGTGCATCTTCTCCGCCTCCATCAGCCGGCCGACGGCGTCACGGGCCGGCTGCAGGTCGCCATTCCGCAGGTCGATCATCGCCGCCCCGACCACCCCGAAGAAGTAGTTCGGGAACCGGGCGGCCACCTCACGCACCCGCCGGTCGGCCTCGTCGTTCTCCCCGGCGATGCGGTACGCCATCGACAGGTTGTAGTGCAGGTCCGGGGCGTCCGGCTCGATCGCCAGGGCCTCGGTGTAGATCGCCTTCGCCGCCCGGTGGTCGGCCTTCATCAGCGCCTCGTGGCCCCGCTCGGCCAGCTTGACCACCGCCGGGCCGTGCGTGTGTGACGGCTCGTCGGTGATCTCGAACCCGGTCAGCCGGATCTCCCGCCACTCCCCCTCCATGAACATGCGGATCGGCCCCGGCGGGAACAGCTTGGCCTCCTTCACCTCGCGGGCGGCCTCGTGCCGGGTGGAGTCCGGCCCGCGGTCGCTCAGGGCGAAGTCCTTGAGCGCCGCCAGCGTCTCCGGCGTCTTCGCCACCCGCGCCAGCATGACGGCGAACGTCCGCCCGGCCGGGCAGCCGCGGTCGAGCAGGACGGGCAGCACGGCGAGCAGCGGCGGGTGGGCGGCGAGGAACTGGCGGGCCTCGTGTGTGGTCTCCGCTTCGGGTCGGTTTCGCACCCGCGTCATCCGCCGGCTCAGGTCGTCGATCCACGGCCGCGGCACCACCTGGGTCAGCCGGAACACCCACCCCGCCGCCCGCTGGCCGACCGGCTTCTTCAGCTCGGCCAGCTGGTCCTCGGCGGCGGACAGGGCCGGGTACTCCTTCACCGCCGCCGTCCAGTGCTTCTTCGCCTCCTTCTCCCGCCCGAGCCGGTATTCGGCCACCCCGGCGTGCAGGGCCAACATCGCCTTGTCGATCCCGGACCCCATCTCCTTCGCCTTCTTCGCACGGGCACACACGCTCAGCACGGCGGCGTCCCGGCCGGCGAACGCCAGCCCCTCGGCCAGCTTCACCCACGCCGACGGCCGGTCCACCGGGGTGAGTTCGGCCACCACGTCCGCCTCGGCCGCTGCGTCGGCGGTGCGGCCGAGGTACAGGTGGCACCGCAGCCGGTTGGACCGGGCGAACGCGTTCTCCGGGTCGATGGCGACGGCGTGGTCGGTGGCGTCGAGCGCCGCCGCGTAGTTCCCCTCCAGCAGGAAGCACTCGGTGGTGTTGTTCCAGGCGGCGACGAACCGCGGGCGGCGGACCAGCAACTCGGCGGCCAGCTTGCGGGACTCGGCGTACCGCCCGTCGCCCATCGCGATCTGCACCTGCTCGTGCAGCAGACCGTCGGCGAACCCGTTCTCGCCGTCCAGCCCGACCTGCTCCAGCCGCGCCCGGTGACCGGGCACCTCCTTCTCCAGATACCGGCGGATGTCTTCGGCCTGCTCGTCGTCGGGGAAGCGGGTGAGGTACTCGCGGTACGTCTTCAGCGCGACGGACAGGAACCCGATCCGCCCGGCCGCCTCGGCCAGCATGAGCAGCAGGTCCGGCTCGTGCGGGTAGAACTTCACCAGCTTGGACGCGGCGGTGAACAGCTCGCGGTCGTCCCCGCGGGCCTGGGCCAGGCCCAGCCGCAGGTACAGGGTGTCGCGGTTCTCCGGGTTGGTGGCGACGATGTCGAGCAGCAGTTGCTCGGCGTCCTCGAACCGCCGCTCGTCGATGAGCTGCTGCACGGCCATCAACTGGCGGGCGAACCGGGACGGCGGCTCGCCCGCCCGGCGGTCGCGGCGGTTCCGGTCCTTCTTGCGGCGGTCCTTGCGGCTCATCCTCGACCCTCCGGAGGTGTCGGGGATTGTAACGAAAAAAGCCCACGCACGGCCGTGCGTGGGCTTTCAAAATGCGCCGTCACCTCACGCGATCAGTTTCTCGACCACCTTGCCCTCGCGGAACAGTTGCACCGGGCGGCCGGTGGGGGTTTGCAGCTCGGTGGTGTGCGGGATGCCGAGCTGCCCGAAGACGGTGGCGGCGATGTCGTCCGGGGTACACGGGTCGCGGTCCGGGGCCATGCCGCTGGCGTCGGTGGTGCCGTGCGCGTACCCCCGCTTGAACCCGCCGCCGGCCAGCACGCACGCCATGCTCCGCGCCCAGTGGTCGCGGCCGGCGTTCTTGTTCACCTTCGGGGTTCGGCCGAACTCGCCGGCACACATCACGATGGTGCTGTCCAGCATGCCGTTCGCGTCCAGGTCGGCGACGAGCGCCGCCAGCCCGGTGTCCAGGTTCGGCATCAGCCGCGTCTTGTGCGCCTCGAACGTCTTCTGGTGCGTGTCCCACCCGCCCATGCCGATGGTGACGAACCGCACCCCGGCCTGCACCAGCCGGCGGGCGGCCAGCCCGCTCAGGCCGAGCGGCCCGGTGCCGTAGCTGTCCCGCACCTTCGCCGGCTCGCTCGCCAGGTCGAACGCCTTCTTCGTCCGGTCCGACCGCAGGATTTCGAGCGCCTGCTGGTGGAACGTGTCCAGCCCGTCCACCAACTCGCTCCGCTGGTCCAGCTTGCGGAACCCGTCGTCGAACGACCGCAGCAGCTTGTCCTTCTTGTCCAGGTCGTCGAGCGACACGTTGTTCGGCAGGCTGATGCCGCGGAGCCGGAACGCCGCCTTCGGGTCCTTGGCGTTGGCGCTGCCCTCCACCTGGAACGGGTTGTACCCGGTGCCCAGGTAGCCGGCGTTCCCGGCCTGCCCGCCGCGGAGGTCCATGAACGTGACGAACGGCGGGATGCCGGTCTCGGTCTTCATCAGCTTCGCCGCCAGCGACCCCATCGCCGGGTACTGCAGGGCGGCGGTCGGCTTGTTCCCGGTGGTCATGAACACGGTGGCCGGGCCGTGGCTGGGGATGGTGTGGTACAGGCTCCGCACCACGCTCACCTTGTCCGCCTGCTCGGCCATCTTCGGCAGCGTCTCGGCGAACTGCACGCCGTCCGCCTTCGTGCTGATCGACTTGAACTCGCCGCGGATGCCCTCCGGGGCGTCCGGCTTGTTGTCCCACATGTCGATGGTGGCCGGCCCGCCGGCCAGCCACACCAGGATGACGCTCTTGGCCTTCGCCTTGCCGGTCGATTCCTTCGCCTTGGCTTCGCTAGCGAGGATGCCGGGGAGCGTCAGCCCGAGGGCACCGGCGGCGCCGATCTGGAGGAAGTTGCGGCGGTGGAACCCCTCACAGTCGGTTCGGAACAGGTCGGCCATCGGTCGGTCTCCCGGAAGGAGGGTGGGTGTTCGGGTCTGTGTTCATCGCCGCGGAGCGGCCGTCGGGTGTAGCCCAGGGCGGAAGCCCTGGGTTTCAGGTTGTTTCGGTCTCGCCCCGGAGGGGCCGTCGTCCGCCGGTCCCTCCGGGACGGAATCCATCTCGGTCGCGGACCCAGGGCTTCCGCCCTGGGCTACATCCGGCGGCCCCTCCGGGGCGAAAAACCGTCGGTTCTTGTAGGGCGGGCCGCCGACTCGCGTGAGCGAGTCAAGCCCCGCCGCGCCATCCGAATTCCGGCGGGGCTCACGGTCCTCACGGACCTGTTCGGCCCGCCCTACAAGAACCCGCCTGCTCAGTGGTTCAGAATAAACTCACGGGTGTTAATCAGCGCCCACAGCACATCTTGCAACACTGCGGCCCGGTTCTTGGCCCCTTTCAGGTACTCCACCGCGTCGGCTTTCTCCTTGGCGGTCGGCATCCGGGACAGCGTGCCCAGGAACAACTCCTCCACCGCCGCGTCGTCGGACAGCTTCGCCTTCACGACGCCCGCCAGCCGGCGGCTCTGGGCCAGCTTGGCGGCGACGGTCGGGTCGGTCATGCGGTACAGCGTCTGCGGCAGGGCCGGCTCGGCGGCGCGTTCGCAGTCGCACGCGGTGGTGCGGGGCGGGCGGCCGAAGATGCGGAGGGCGTAGGCCACCTGCGCGTTCAACCGGCTGGCGCCGATCTCGGTCATCTTCTTGCCGGCGGGGGCGTCGTTGCCGAACGGCTCGTCCACGTCACACGCCGCGTTCAGCACGTCCACAACTTGTTCGGCCATGAGCGGGCGGACGTAGCTGCGGGCGAAGTTGTTCTTGTCGAACTTGTTGGTGTCGTTTGCCGCCGCCGACAGCTGGTAGGTGCGGCTGATTAAGATCGTCCGCTCCAGCTTCCGTAGGTCGTACCCGCTGGTCACGAACTCGTCGGCCAGGGCGTCGAGCAGACGGGCGTTGGTGGGCGGGTTGGCCACGCTGAAGTCGTCCACCGGGTTCACCAGCCCGACGCCGAAGTAGTGCGCCCACACCCGGTTGACGAAGCTCCTGGCGAAGTACGGATTCTTCGCGTCGGTCATCCACTCGTGCAGTTTGGCCCGCGTGTCCTCGCCGCTCTTGTGCGGCAACTCCGGCCCGCCGAGCGCCTTGCTCGGCACCGTCTTGGTCATCATCGGGATCGGTTTGAGCGCCGGCGGCTTGGCGGCCGTGGTGGTGGCGAAGAACATCTCCCGCAGGATCACCAGCCGGTTGTTGTTGTTCGTGCCGGTGAGCGCGTCCCGCCGCTTCTTGTTCTCCTCGTCCGCCAGCTTCTTCGCGTCCGGGGTGCTGAACTGGTTGTTCGCGGCCACCACCGGCACGAACACGTTGGCGAAGCTCCAGTAGTCCTCCTGCGTCCAGCGGTCGGTCGGGTGCTTGTGGCACTGGGCGCACTCCAGCCGCACGCCCAGGAACGCCGCCGCCACCTTCTCCCCCCACTGCTCGATCGGCACCTGCTGCTGCCGCCGCCAGAACAGGTCGAGCGTTTTCTTGTTCTCGTACCCGGTGTCGAACCCGGCGGTCGCTTCCGCCTGCTTGCCCTGCTCCGGCGGGTTCAGCCGCTCGTCGAGCTTCTTGGCGAACTCCATCCACTCGTCCGGCTTCATGCCGTCGGCGGAGGTGGCGGTGAGAATGTCGCGGACGAGCTCGTTGTAGGGTTGGTTGTCGGACACCCGCTTCCGCAGCCAGTCGTGCCACATCTGGCTGCGGCGGTTGGCCGTCTGCACCGGGTTCTCCAGTGCGGCGGTGTTGTTCCCGGTCACGTCGCTCAGCTTGGTCGCCCACACCGCCGCGTGCAGCGGGTGCTTGAGCAGCTCGTCGATCTTCTTCGCCCGCTTGTCCGCCGCGGTGTCCGCCAGGAACTTCCGCACCTCGTCCGGGGTGGGCAGCACGCCGACGGTGTCGATGTGCAGCCGCCGCAGGAAGGTGGCGTCGTCGCACACGGCCGACGGCGCCATGTTCAGCAGCTTCAGCTTGGCGAACACCTCGCGGTCGATGAAGTTGACCGCCGGCGTGTCCGGGTACTTCGCCCCCGGTTTCGCCGGCGCCGGCACCAGCACGCGGATGGCCCGCACGCTGCCGCGGTACAGCACCGCCAGCCCCACGTCGCCCGGTTGCCGGGCGGTGAGTACGCCGAGCGGTGACACGCCCGCCACCGCGTCGTCGGAGATCTTGAAGTCGCAGAACGGGGTGATGTCCTCGGCGGTGCCGTCGGCGAACTTGGCCGTCACCTTCACCTGCAACGTCTTCTCGGCCGGCAGCACGGCGAAGTCCGGCGGGCTGATCGCCAGCTCCTTGATCTCGCCCGAGCCGGGGGTGTGCTTCGCCCCGTCGGCGATCCACTGGCGGAAAATCTGGTACGCCCACGACTCCTTGCCGAACCGCATCCCGCCGTCGTGCGCGATCCGCCCGGCCGCCTTCAGCAGCAGCAGGCTGTCGTCCGGGCTGGCCGTGTTCACCCGCCGGCCCAGGTTGTCCTTCGTGATCCACCCGTGGTCCAGGTTCGGCTCGTACCCGAACAGCGACAGGCGGAACCCGTTCTTCCCCTGGAAGCTGCCGTGGCACCCGCCGGCGTTGCACCCGGTCTTGGACAGCAGCCCCATGACGTGCCGCTCGAAATCGACTTTGTCGATTTTGCCGCCGGACGGCAGATCGACCGCCCCGGCGGTTCCGGCGACGGCGACACAAACGGCGACGGCTGCAAGGGTTCGGCTGAGCATGACGGCGGTTCGCGGAAGGGCGGCGAGCGGCGGGTGAATGATGAAACCGTGGTGAGCGACCAGAGTTTCGGTCCTCGCCGGGCGGAAGGCAAGAAAATGTTTGCCGACCGGCAGCGGGTTGGTTCAAAATTGCGGACCACCCGAACGAGGTGCCCGATGGCCCGCGACCGCTATGACCTGGCCGAAGAGGACGACGACCGGGACGACGAGTTCGACGACGACGACGAAGACGAGGACGACGCCGAGGACCGGCGGCGGGAACTGCGGTGGCGGCGAAGACGGCGCGAGGAGGACGCCCGCCGGAAACTGGTCGGGCCGGGCGTCGGGTTGATCGTCGCCGGGTTCCTCGGCATCATGGGCGGGAGCGTGCTGATCGTACTCGCGCTGAACATCCCGATGCCGCCGCCGCCCCCGCCGCAACCGGGGCAGGACCCGGCGGCGTTCAACGCCGGGTTCAAGCTCGGGTTCTACGGGGTGTACGTCTGCCCGGCCGCCCTCGGCATCCTGATGAGCGGGGGGATGATCCTGGGCGGGAACGGCATGCGGAGCGGCGGCGGGAGGGGGGGCGCGGTGCTGGCGTGCGTCCTCGGCCTGATGCCGTGCCACGTCGGCTGGCTGGTCAGCCTGCCGTGCGCCATCTGGGGGTTCGTGGTGCTGAACGACGAGGAGGTGCTGCGGCTGCACGGCCGGTCCTGACGGCGCCGCGCCGAGCCGTTTGTTGGTGTCCGGCCTTCAGGCCGCACTACGACCGGGAAACGGGCTAAAGCCCGGACACCAACAAGTTGGCCCGCTACTTCTGCTGGCCCTTCTTGGCGGCTTCGGCGGCGAACCGCTTCTGCGCGTCGGCGAACCCCGGCGGGGCGACGCTCGGCCCGCTCGCCCCTCTCACCTCCGCCCCCTGCGTGCGGTTGCCCACCCGCTCGTTGCCCGCGTCGGTGCGGATGCCGGCAGGGCCTTGCGGTTGAAGGTTGGGGTTCAGCCGGGCGGGGTCCGCCTCGTCGCGGAGGCGGTCCACGTACTCCTGCTGCCGCTTCAGGAACTGTTCGTACTGCTCCGGCGTGTACCCGGCGTCCCGCAGGAACTCTTTGTTCCCGCGGTACTTCTTGAAGTCGTCGAGCTGCCGCTCGGCCGACTTCAGCCGGTACTCCGGGTTGCCCTCGATCGGCTTGCCCTCGCTATCCACATTCCCGCCGCCCAGGTTCCGCGACTCGTCCGCCGGCTTGCCGTTCCCCTGCTGGTTCTGGAAATCGCGGGCGGCCTGCTCCAGCTTGTCCTTCGCCGCCTTCGCCTTGGCCGGGTCGTTCCCGGTCAGGTCTTTCATGTCCTGTTGCAGTTCCTCCCGCTTCTTCTTGCCGATCAGGTCGTCCACCTTCTGCTCGGCCTTCTGGCGGGCGGCCGGGTCGTCCGAGTTCAGGTTCCGGGCGGCGTCCTCCAACTCCTTCTTCTGCTGCTCGGTCATCTCCTTCGGCTTGGCGCCCTCCGGCCCGCCCCGGCCCTGCGGCTGCTTCTTCGCCAACTCCTCGATGTCCTTCTTCGCCTGCTCTTCTTTCTTCGGGTCGCCGGACTTCAAGTCGCGGTTCAGCCGCTCGACCGTCTCCCGGTTCTGCTTGCCGATCTTCTCGTCCAGCTTCTGCTGTGCCGCCGCTTTGGTGCCCGGATTCTCGTGGTCCAGGTCGCGGACCGCCTGCTCCAGTTCCTTCGGGTCGATCTTCTGATCGCCCGCACCGCCGGGGTTCTGCTGATCCTGCTTCGGGTCTTTCTCGTTCGTGCCGCCGGCCGTCGGCGGGGTCTTGGCGTCCGGCTTCCCGGAGCCGGTGCCGTCCTTCTTCACGTCCTTCTGGGTCATCGGCGGCTTGGCCGTGCCCTTGTCGTCGTCCTTCGTGCCCATCGGGTCGCCGGCCTTCGAGCCGTCGCCCTTGCTCGCGGCCGGGTCGCCGTCCTTGTTCATCGGGTCGGTGCCGGATTCCGGCGGGCCTTTGTCCTTGCTGGCGTCCGGCGGCGGGGAGCCGGCCTTGCCGTCCTTGTTCGCGGCCGGGTCCATCGGCTTCTCGCCCTTCGCCTCGGCGGCGCCGGGCTGGTCGTCCGCCTTCGGCTCGTTCGAGTCCGCCCCGCCGCGGCCGGCCGGCTGCTTCTCTTCCTTCTTCGTGTCCCCGCGGGTGGGGTCGCCGCTGCCCTTCGCCCCGCTCAGGTCGTCCGGGTGCTTGCCGTCCTTCTTCTCCGACTCGCCGCCGCCTTTCGGCGAACCGGGCTGGTCGGATTTGTCACCCGACTTCGGCTGCGGTTCAGCCCCCTTCGCCCCGCCGGCGGCGTCCTGCTTGTCGTTCCCCTGGTTCTTCTTGGCGAGTTCGTCCTGGTGCTTCTTCGCCAGTTCGTCGAGATCCTTCTTGGCCTGCTCTTGCTTCTGCGGGTCGCCGGACTTCAGGTCACGGTTCAGCCGCTCGACCGTGTCGCGGTGTTGCTTGCCGACCGCGTCGTCCAGCTTCTGCTGCGCCGCGGCTTTGGTGCCAGGGTTCTCGTGGTCGAGTTCGCGGGCCGCCTGCTCCAACTCCTTGCTGTTGGGCTGCTGACCGCCCGGCTGGGGGTTCGACCCTTTCGACGTGCCGGCCTCGGCCCCGTCCTTCGGCGGGGACTTCGGCTGCTCGCCGGCCGGCTGCTGGTCGCCCGTCGCGTCCTCCTTCGGCCCGTCTTTGTCGGCGGACCGCTCCGGCTGGGTGAGCGTGCCGCCGTCCTTGCTCTCGGCAGGCGGCGGGGTGCCGGGCTTGTCGCCGGTGTCGCCGTCCTTCGGCTCCGGGGTGCCCTTGTCGTTCCCCTGCGGGTTCGACTTGTCGCCCGGCTTGGCCTCGCCGGTCGGCTTCGTCTCCTGGCCCTGGGGCGCGTTCGTGCCGTCGCCGCGGGCGTCGCCGGGTTCGCCCTTCTTTTCGTTGATCTTGTCCTGGATGTCCTGGGCCTGCTTCTGCTGCGTCTTGTCGTCCGACTTGTCGCCGGTGCCGCCCTTCGAGTCGGGCGAACCGTCCGGCTGAGTCTTCGGGTCGGTCTTGGTGTTGGGGTCTTGCTTCGTGTTGGGGTCGGTTTTGGTGTTCGGGTCGTTCCCCTGCTGGCCGCCACCCATCGGGTTCTTGTCGTCCGCCTTCCCCGGTTGATCGCCCGGCTGCGGCTCACCGCCCTTCATCGGGTCTTGCGGCTGATTCGGCTGCTTGTCCAGATCCTGATTCCGCGCCTGGTCTTGCGGTCGGGTGTCGTTCTGCTGCCGCTGGTCTTGCTTCTGCTGGGCCTTCGCCTCCTCCTGCCGCCGCTTGTCGTCCTTCTGCTGTTGCTGTTGTTGCTGCTTCGGGTCGGGCTTCGGCGGCGGCGGGGCGATGCGGACCTTCTTCTTCGCCGACGCCCCGACGTTCGCCGTCGGCTCGGTGCAGTTGTCCGTCGCCTCCACCCAGAACTCCAGCACGTCGCCTACCTCCAGGGACAGCGGCTTGCCCGTGTCGTCGGTCAGGGCGTCGAGCCGCACCGAGTCCTTGTAGTCGGGCACCTCCGTCTCGTGGGTGCCGTCCTTCGCCCGCAGGAACGGCTTGCCGTCGCGGTACTTCCTCGCCGGGATGGTCGGTTCGTCTCGCCCGTTCAGCTTGATCAGCTTGAACCGCAAGGCGGCGGACACGATCCCGTGATCGTCCTGGATGGTGGCGTCCACGGCCAGCCGCTCGCCCGCCGGCAGCGTGATCTCTTCTTCCTTCGGTGAGTCGATCGTGATCCGCGGGGCCTGGTCGATCTCCACGTCCAGCGGGTACTCGCCGGACAGGGCCACGCCCTCCGCCCCGGTCGGCTGGAACTGCACCCGATAGGTGCCGGATTCGACCAGCTTGAGGGGGAACCGCAGGGCGTCTCGCTTTTCACCCGTCACCTCGCCGCGGATGGCCTCGGACCGGCCGGGGGTGGTGACGATGATCGAACCGCCCGTCACCTCGCGGTTCGTCGTGACCGTCAGCGACACCGCCGCCCCGCGGGGGCCGCGGACGCGGGCGTCGGTGCCCACGTCCGCCGGCCACTTCAGATACGCCGGGTACTCGTACTCGGCCCGGAACCCGGTGACCGTCGGCCGGGTGCGGACGTCCACCCGGTACTCCGGGGTCAGCCCGTCGCCGGCGGCCACCCGGTACCAGAACCCGTTCTGGATGACGCTGCGGGGCACCATCAGCGAGAAGTCCCTCGACCCGTCGCCGCGGACGAGCGGGAACTCGTCGTGCCCGGTGCTGTCCGGGTTGTGCCGCACCAGCAGCCGCGGCTTCTCCGGCCCGGCCGCGTCCGGCAGCCGCCCGCCGATGCTGATCGCCACGTTCAGTTGCTCGCCGTCGGTGACGATGGCGTTCCCGCCGGCCGGTTCGAGCAGATCAATCCGGGTGCGACTGGCGATTGACGTGTTCGCGAACGGGTTCACCGCCCGGCTGACCAGCGAGGAGAACTGCGACCCCTTCACCAGCAGGAACAGCCCGCCGAGCACAAGTACCAACACCCCGAGGGCGGCGCCGAGCCACACCAGCCGCCGCGACCCGGTGGCCGTGTCCACGTCGGCGTCGGCCAGCTCGTCGGCGGCCTTGGCCGCCACCGCCGCTCGCACCGAGCCGGGCAGCTCGCGGTCGTGCAGGTCCACCCAGTTGATGAGCACGTTCTTCGCGTCCGGGATGGTCTGCTCCACCTGCCGGGCGATGTACCGCGGGTTCACCCGCCGGCGGAGTGGCCGGACGACGGCGAAGTACCCGACCGCGGCCAGCGACGCCAGGAACCCGCCGAAGCCGAGTTGCCGCACCCACATGGGCAGCACCAGCCAGCGGTCGAGGATCATCATCACCGTGACGTACCCGACCGCCAGCACCGCCACCACCGCCGCCCCGGTGAGCAGGTCGTTCGCCCGCACCTTGCCGGCGGCGGCGGCGATCGCCTGATCAACCGTCGCCTCGTTCCGGGCGGCGGGGGTCGGTCGCGGGGGGGCGGCTGTGGCCATGTGCGAAGCTCCGAGCGGACTTTCGGCTCAACCCGAATTATACCCTAATCGGGGCGGGAAGCCCGCCCCCGTTACACCATGTAACGGTGACGGGGCCTGTCGGTTGGTCGCCGGCCCGACCAGAATAGCCGGTGTCACCCGCGGAGTTGCCCCGATGACCCGCATCGCCGACGTGATCGCGTTCCTGGATCGGTTCGCCCCGCCGCACCTGGCCGCCGACTGGGACAACACCGGCCTGTTGCTCGGCGACCCGACCCGGCCGGCGAACAAGCTGATGACCTGCCTGACCCTCACCCCGGACGTGGCGGACGAGGCGGTGAGCGGTGGGGCGGACCTGATCGTGTCGCACCACCCGATCCTGTTCCGCGGGGCGAAGAAGCTGACGGCGAATACTGCCGAGGGGGCGACGGTGCTGAAGCTGGCTGCGGCCGGCATCGCCGTGTACTCCCCGCACACGGCGTTCGACAACTGCGACGGCGGCATCAACGACACCCTGGCGAAGCGGTTCGGGCTGCACAGCATCGCCCCGCTGCGGCGGAAGGACGGCCGGCGGGAGTGCAAGCTGGTGGCGTTCGTGCCGGACGCGGACTTACAAAAGGTGTCGGACGCCCTCTTCGCCGCCGGCGGCGGGATGATCGGACAGTATCGGGAGTGCAGCTTCCGTCTGCCCGGCACCGGCACGTTCTTCGGCACCGACGCGACCAACCCGACAGTCGGGGAAAAGGGGCGGCGCGAGGAGGTGAGCGAGTGGCGGCTGGAGGTGGTGGTGCCGGAGGCGCGGGCGGACGCGGTGGTGGCGGCGATGCGGGCGGCGCACAGCTACGAGGAGCCGGCGTTCGACGTGTACCCGCTGCGGCCGACCCGCGGCGGCGGGGAGGGGCGGCTCGGCGAGCTGCCCGAGCCGCTGCCGCTGACGGAGTTCGCCGGGCGGGTGAAGGCGGCGTGCGCGGCGTCAGCGGTGCAATACGTCGGTGAGTTGTCGAAGCCGGTCCGCCGGGTGGCGGTGGCGTGCGGGGCGGCCGGCGAGTTCCTGCCCGACGCCATCCGGGCGAAGGCGGACGTGTTCGTCACCGGCGAGGTGCGGTTCCACGACTGCCTGGCGGCGGAGGCGGCGGGGGTGGCGCTGGTGTTACCCGGTCACTACGCCAGCGAACGCCCGGCGGTGGAGTTGCTGGCCGACCGGCTGGGAAAGGAATTCCAGGAGGTGTCCGCGTGGGCCAGCCGGCGGGAGCGGGATCCGCTGATTTGCGTGTAGCCGCGACCCATCGGGGAGCGCGTTCACCCCGACGCGCTCCCCGATGGGTCGCGGCTACGGACTTGCTCGTCTCGCCAGAAGGCGGCGGCGGCGAGCAGGGTGAACACTAGCAGCCCGAGCAGCACCCACAGCAGCGGGGCGAACCCGAACTGCTTCACCAGCCAGCCGGCCAGCACCCCGGACACCACCGCCCCGACCGCGTACCCGGCGGCGTCCATCAGGTTGGCCGCCACCCCGGCGCCGGCGCTCCCGCCCAGCTTCTGCGCCAGCGCCCCGGAACAGAACGTGTACGGCCCCATGATGAACAGCGCCACCGCCGACGTGACCGCCAGCGCCAGCACCGGCCGGTCGCGGAAGTCGAGCACCGCCACGGCCAGCATCGTCAGCACGCCCGCGGCCAGCAGCCCCACCGTCAGCCCGCCGAACCGCCCTCTCAGGCGGTCCACCGCGAACCCGGCCAGCACCGCCGCCACCGCCCCGGCGAATGGGAACAGAGCCGACAGCAGCCCGCAGTCCTCCGGCGGCAGCCCGACCTCCGTTTCCAGGTACCGCGGGGTCCACGAGTTGAACGCCTCGCGGACGGCGGTGAGGCCGGCGTTCATCCCGCACACCAGCACGAACGCCGGGCGGGTGAACAGGCGGGCGAGGATGTCCGCCAGCTGCGGGCGGGCGGGCGGCGGTTCCGGCTCGAACTCGGGCAGCCCGACCGCCGCCGGCGACGGCCGCAGCAGGAACACCCCGACCGCGAACAGCGCCGCCAGCGTGCCCGCCGCCACCCACGCCACCGCCCGCCAGCCCAGCCCCCACTTGATGAACGCCCCCAGATACAGCCGGGCGAGTGAGTCGCCGAACAGGTAGCTGAGGGTGAGGAACCCCATCACCCGCCCGCGGGCGACCGGGGCCGACCACCGCCGGGCGATGGCCACCAGCCCGGCCCACCCCTGCGCCTGCACCAGCCGGTTCGCCCCCCACACGGCGAACACCGCCGCCAGCCCGCCGGCCAGCCCGAACGCCGCCACGCACGCCGCGCTCAGGGCCATACCGGCCAGGAACAGGGTGCGGGCGGACACCAGCCCGGCGAACACCCCGCCGGCCACCTTCCCCACCGCGTACATCACGATGCCGACGGTCAGCAGGTGGCCGTACCCGGCGTCGTCCAGCCCGAGTGTCGGGTCGGCGATCATTCGGTTGGACACCACCGGCAGCACCGACCGGCAGACATAATACCCGGCGTACCCAACGAATAGGCTGCCGAGGGTGACGCCCTGCCAGGTGCGGAGGCGGACGGGTTCGGGCGGCGGGGCGACAGACACGCCGGTCCTCCCGGTATGGAATCCAGGGAGTGTACCAGCCCGTACCGCCGGGGTGGGGAATTTGGGCGAACCCCGACCGCCAGGTCGGTGGGTGCGTGTGGGAACTGGCTCGCACCCGCGGCCCTGGCGGGCCGGGTTCGCCCGGACGGCCCCAACCTGTGTCACGACCGGCGGGCATGTGTTGCAAGTTCGGCGGTAATCTGCGTATCCTGGATAATGTCATTCCGACGACGCGGGGGGTGTGCGATGGCCGGGTCGAATCATCTCCGCTGGGCCGCGGTCGTGGCGGTCGGCGGGCTGGCGGGTCTTGTCGGCTGCGGGAAATCGGACGAACCCAAGGTGGCGAAGGTCGAGCCGGCGGGGCTGGTGTCCCAGCCCAGCACGCCGGCGATCGAACCCCCGCCGCCAGCTCCCGCCGAGCCGAAGCCGCAGGAGCCGCCGGCCGATCCGGTGGGCGGGCCGAAACCAGCATTGCCGGGGCAGGGGGGCACCCCGAAAGAGTTCGTCGAGCCGAACTCGCCGATCTTCAAGCCCGGCCCGCCGCCGGCCAAGCCGGACGCGCCGCTCGGCGGGCTGAACCCGATGACCGACCCGCCGGCGGGCAATCAGCCGCCGCCGGCACCGCCGCCCCCGATGCCGCCGGCCGGCGGGCCGGGGAAGCCCGCGGACCCGCCACCCGCCAACCCGCAGGCAAATCCCCCGGCCAACCCGCCGGCTGATCCGAACAAGCCGGGCAACCCGCCGCCTGAACCGCCGAAGCCGGCGAAGCCGGACAAGCCCCAGGAGTTCCCGAAGGAGATCGAAGGGAAAGACCTGAAGTGGTACCTGAATCAGACGCTGCCGACGGTGCAGCCCGACCCGCAGTACCGGGAGGCGGCGGTCCGCGTCATCCCCGCGTTCGGGCCGGACGCCCGCCAGCCGGCCATCAAGCCGCTCACCGACCTGCTCGTGGCCGAGACCGACCCCGGCGTGCAGGTGGCGGCCATCACCATCATCAGCAACATGGGGTTCGACGTCCGCGAGCAGGTGAAGCCGGCCATCCGCGCGCTGGTGAACGTGCTCGGCCGGACGGAGAAGGGCAGCGCCCTGCGGATGTACGCGGTGCGGTCCATCTCGTCGTTCGGGCCGGACGCCGTGCAGGCGGTGGCCAGCCTGCGGAGCATCGCCAACGACCCGTCGTGGGAGACGCGGTCGGCCATCGCCGAGGCGCTCGGGTCGATCGGCGGCCCGGCCCCGCCGAAGAAGCCGGGCGATGAGCCGGGCGACCCGAGCGAGTTGGCCGCCCTCACCCTGCTCAACTACAGCATGACCGACTCGTGCATGGCGGTGCGGATGGAGGCGGTCAAGTCCCTGCTGGCCATCGGCCCCCCCAAGGGGAAGACGCCGGCCGAGTACATCACCAAGGTGAAGCCGTACCTGGAGTCGCTGGAGAAGCGGCTGGACCGGGAGAAGCGGAAGGACGGCGACAAGGGCGTGTACGTGTGGCTGCTGCTGCTCCAGATCATGTACGACGACCGCACCGAGCCGGAGAACATCAAGAAGATCGCCGGGTTCATCGAGACGCCGGACGGGAAGAACGCCGCCCTCATCCGCCTGTACGCCATCCAGTCGCTCGGGGTGCTCGGGCCGCGGGCGAAGGACGCGGTGCCGAAGATCATCCCCGCCCTGTCATACCCGGAGGTGCCGCTCCAACTGACCGCCATGATCGCCCTCGGCCGCATCGGCAACGAGGCCCGCGCCGCCGTGCCCAAGCTGGACGAGATCAAGAAGATGCCGCTGGAGGCGCGGCCGAAGGACGCGCCGGCCGACTGGAAGGCGCCGCCGGACTGGAAACCGGACGACACCCTGCAGAAGACGGCCGCCGAGACGATCGACTACATCACCGGCAAGAAGAAGATCGCCGACGCCAAACCGGACGACAAGAAGGACGACAAGAAGCCGGGGGAGAAGAAGTAGGCGTTGCGGGGAACCGCCGAACTGCTGTAAGTAGTAGGCACACGCCGGGTGCCGTTCTCTTGGTGAACCCCGACCGCGAGGGAGGGGGTGCGTGATCGACACCCGCGGCCCTTGCGGGCCGGGTTCACCAAGAGAACGGCACCCGGCGTGTGCCTACTACTTTTTGCGGCACGGACGCCGACCGATGAAGTGGTTCCTCGCCCTGAACCGGCACTCGCCGGGTTTCCCGCTGTACGCCGACCTGGTGCGGGTGGCCGTCCACACCGCCCGCCTTCACACCGCCCTTCAGCCGCACCTGCTGTACGACGGCCCGGACGACCCGCTACTGCACTGGCTGGACGTCCACGGCGTCGAGGTGATCCGCCGCCGCTCGTTCCTGTACGACCACCTCCGCGACATCGCCGCCCGCACCGGCCGGCTCGGCTGCCTGACCATCGGGGCCGGGGCGTTCCTGCGGCTGGAGTTGCCCGTCCTGGCCGCCCAGCGGGGGTGGGACGACGAGTTCGTGCTGTACACCGACTGCGACGTGATGTTCGTCGATGACCCGCTGCCCGCGCTGCGGCGGTTGGCCCCGCGGTACTTCGCCGCCGCCCGCGAAGATCGTACCGACCGGCTGAGCCTGAACTCCGGGGTGATGCTGATGAACCTGCCGGCGCTGCGGCGTGAGGACGGGCGGTTCCGCAAGTTCGTGATTCGGCACCTGGATCACTTCACCCGCCGGGCGTGGGACCAGGACGCGTACCGGGCGTACTACTCGACCCGACTGCTGCCACACTTGGGGCTGGACGAACGACTGCGGCGGCGGACCGGGTTCGTCCGCCGCCGCGTGTGGACGGAGATGCCGCCGGAGCTGAACTGGCGGCCGTACTGGGGGCCGAACCCGGCCGCGGCGGTGGTGCATTTCCACGGGCCGAAGCCGCAGCAGGAACCGTTCTTCCGCGTTCCGGAAGCGGAGCGGCCGGCGAAACTGGCGTCCGTCGCCCCGCTCGCCACCGACTGCTATTTCGACCTGTGCGAGCGGTGGCGGGCGGCGCTGCGGGCGGTCACCGATCCACTTCCCCTTTCCCGCCCTTCTTCGGAACGAAATCGTCCGGCCGGAGTTGGGCGCGGAACCGGCCCCGGACCCTGAAATCGTGCTGGTTTTTCAGCGGGTCGAACGTCATTTTCCCGCCGGCCAACTCGACCCACGCCGCCCGCTGCGCGGCGGTCAACTCCTTCTCCACCAACTCCCGCATCTCGGCCGGCGTCTTGATCACCCGTAGTGGTGTGCCGGCGGGGATTTGCGCCTGCTGCTGGGCGTACTGCGTGAAGTCCTCGTTCGACCGCAGCACCTCAACCACCTTCTCCGTCTGCTGGTCGGTCAGCTTCAACGCCTCGGCCACCCGCGGGTTCAGCGGGGCGAACTCGCCGGCCAGTTGCACCTCCACCTCTTGCAGCCGGGCGAGTTGCTTCGGGGTGAGAACGGTGGCCGCGTGCGTCCGCTTCTTGCCCTCGAAGTCCTTCTGCGCCTCGTCGTAGCTGTGGAACCGCGCCGGCACCCGGTTGTCGGCCGCCTCGAACTCGGCGGCGTACTCGTCCAGTAGCGCGTCCAGTCCGTCGAGCAGCTTCGCCCGCTGCTCGGCGGTCAGCTTGATCTCCCGCTGCACCCGCCGGCTGTCGAGCATCTCCAACCGTTCGGTGGTGATGTCGTCCGGCGTGACAGTCTCGATCTTGGGCACCGGGGCGGCGGTGGTTCGCGGTTCGGGCAGCAGGCCGAACAGCCCGACGCCCAGCGCCGACAGCACCGCGGCGGACACGATCGTGATCCGGGCAATCAGTTTCAGGGTCATGGCTCGCCTCACTCCGTTGGTCAGGGTGACGACGTTCGCCATCGCCACCGGGGTTTCGGTTCGTGCCCAGCCGAGGACGGGTTCGACCGCCGCGGCCGGGGGTGTCAGCGTTCCGGCCAGCACCCCGCCGGCCAGAGTCACCCCGCGGGCGGTCAGCCGCTCGGCCAGCCACTTCCGCCCGCGGTTCAGCCGGCCGGACAGCGTGCCCTCTTTCCACCCCAGCCGGGTGGCCGCGTCGGTGCGGGTCAGCCCTTCCAGGTCGCACAGCAGGATCGGCAGGCGGTAGCGGTCGGGCAAAGCAGCGAGTTCGGTGTGGACCGCGGCGGCGGTGTCGTCCGGGTGGTGCGGCGGAACGGCCTCCGGCCGTTCCGCCTTGGCTTCCCGCTTCCGTCGCCGGGCGGACGCCGCCCGCGCCTTCATCGCCACCCGGAACGCCACCCCGTACAGCCACGCGCTCAACGACCCGGACACCGACCCGGCCGAGCGGACGAGTACCAGGAACGTGGCCTGGAAGGCGTCCTCGGCGTCGTGCGGGTCGCCGGCCACCCGCCGGCACACGCCCCACACCGTGCCGGCGTGCCGGTGGACCAGCCGCTCGAACGCGACCGGGTCGCGGCGGGTGGCGTACTCCGCCAGCAGCACGCTGTCCGGGGTGGAATCGTCCGGCGCGGTGCAGAGCAACAGGTTCAGGGCGGGGGGTCGCATCGGCCTCCGTGGGTCAGCTCGTCCGACGCAGGTAGTGCCCGCCGACCGCCCGGCGCGTACACCTTCCGTCTAAAATGCCCGAAACCCTCCCCGCAATCCACGCGAATCGGCTGCCATGACCCCCGACCTCGTCACCTACCAGCCCCTCGGCCCGGCGGCCGTCGTCACCATCAACCGGCCGGACAGGCGGAACGCGCTCAGCCGGGCGCTCATCGCCGCGCTCACGGCGGCGTTCCGCAAAGCGGCGGACGACCCCGCCGCCCGGTGCGTCATCCTCACCGGCACCGGCCCGGCGTTCTGCGCCGGCATGGACCTGGACGAACTGCGGGGTACCGTCGAGAACGCGGCCGAGGCGGAGCTGGTGTGGGACGACGCGGCCAAGCTATCCGCCCTGTACTCGCTCATCTACGAACTGCCGAAGCCGACCATCGCGGCGGTGAACGGGGCGGCGGTGGCCGGCGGGGCCGGGCTGATGACGGTGTGCGACCTGGCGGTGAGCGTGCCGGCGGCCAAGTTCGGCTACCCGGAGGTCCGCCGCGGGCTGGTGGCGGCGATGGTCATGCCGCACCTGCTGCGGCACGTCGGCGAGCGGGCCGCCCGGTGGATGCTGCTGGCCGGCGAGCTGATCGACGCGGGCGAGGCCCAGCGGATCGGGCTGATCAACGCGATCGTCCCGTCGGAGCAGTTGATGAGTTCGGCCGAGGGGTGGGCGAAGCTGCTGGCCGAGGGCGGGCCGAGGGCGCTGGCGACCACGAAGGAACTGTTGCGGCGGTGTAGTATGCAGGCGGTGCCGGTGGCGGATCTGGCGACCGCCAGCGCCGAACCGCGGCTGACCGACGAGTGCCGCGGCGGGCTGACCGCGTTCTTCGACAAACGACCGGCCCCGTGGGTAGGGTGAACTTTCTTCGCCGCGAGCAACGCGAGCGCCAAAGCGACTGGCGCTCGCGTTGCTCGCGGCGAAGATCTCATTTCTTCCCCGCCTTCCACCCGTCCACGGTGAACTCGCCCTTCACCCCGCACTCGAACTTGAGCGGCTTCTCCAGCCCGACCGGCCGGTCGGCCTTCGCGTTCGCCAGCTTGCCGGCGTCGGCCACGTTGGTCAGGGTGTTGTTCTCCACCACGCACCCGTAGCTCTCCTTCGCCCGCAACAGCGGGCGGGGGGTGCCCTCGCACTCGATCTTGTTGTCCTTGATGCTGATGGTCTTGAAGTCGCACTTCGGGTTGAACCCGAACAGCCCGTCCTTGCGGGGCGTCTTCGTGGTGCGGCAGACGATGTGGTTGTTCCGCACCTCCAGGTTGTTGAACACCTCGTTGATCCAGATCACCCCGCGGCCGGGGTTGCTGACGAGGTTGTTGTGGAACTTGGCCGGCCCCTTCGCGTCGGCGTTGCCGAACCCCGAAATCAGGTTGCCGTGGTCCGCTTTCGGGTCGAAGTCGAACAGGTTGTGGGCGATCTCCACGCCGTTCCGCACGAACTCGATGCTGTAGCTGTCCTTGAACCAGTTGTGGTGGATGTGGAACGTCTTGCCGCTCTTGGGCACCACCCCGCCGGCGTGCTTCGGGATGGAAATGGTGCCGTGGCACACGTTGTGGTCGATCTCGTTGTCGGCGTCGTTCTCGAACGGGAACTCCATGCTGAAGTTGGCTTCGATGGTGTTGTGGTGGAACCGGCAGCCGGTGGCTTGCCGCACCTTGATGCCGTAGAACTCGCGCTCCGGGGCGTCGTTCGTGCGGGTGAAGCGGTTGTCGAACACCTCGCACTTGCTCATCCAGCAGGCGAAGATGCCCCCGCCGGTGATGCCGCCCTTCTTCCCCGGCGTGCCCTTGTCCCACCGCCCGCCGGCGTCCACGAACTCGCAGTCGTGGATCTTCGCCTTCTTCATGCCGAACGTGCGGACGCCGCTCCACAGCGTCTCTTTGATCCGCAGGTGGTGCAGGTGCAGCCCGGTGTGAAACCAGGCGAAGACCGCCCCGTGCAGTTGCGGGCCGTGCAGGGTCATGTCCGAGATGGTGACGCCGCTGGTGTCACGTTTGATGCGGATCAGGTAGGCGTCGGCGTCCAGCCCTTCGAGCTTCATCTCCGGGTCGGGCAGCGTCTTGGCGGACGGCTTCCAGCCAGCCGTGTGCGTGAGGGTGGTCTTGCCCATCCCCGCCCCCTTCAGCGTCATCTTGCCCTTCAACTCCAGCGTGGCGGGCAGCTCGAACGTCCCCTCTGCCAGCTCGATCGTGTCGCCCTCCTTCGCGGCCGTCACGGCGGCGACCAGTTCGGCCGCGGTTTTCACCGGGGCGGCGACGGCCAGAGCGGGGGTGACGATGGCAAGGAACGTGACCGCCAGGCGCGAGACGGGCATGACTACCTTCCGCGGGTGATCCGGACGACAATAGGAGGGGCCGCGGCGGTCGAGAGTTCCCCACCCGGATGGAATCCGCCATGTCCGCTCGTCGCTGGTGGTTGTGCTTGCCCCCGATGGTGGCGTTCACCGCCGACGTGGTCGCCACGCTGCAAGGCCAGCCGGACGAATACTGGGCCGGCGACTACCAGCAGGTGCTCGAAGGGAACCCGATCCCCCGCTGGCTGCTGGAAATCAGCCCGTGGGTGGCGGTCGCGGCCGGGGCGGTGTGGGCGGCGATCTTCTCGCTGGTCGTGCGGTACTGGCGGTACGGGAAGTGGGTGGCGGTGCTGATCACCGCCGGGCACACGTTCGGCGCCTGCACTTGGCTCATCCGCTTCGGCTGGCCGGGGTGGGTCGGCGTGGTGCTGGTGTTCGTGCTGATGGTGCGGCTGTGGACATGGTGTCGGCGATCGGGTGAACCGCGACCGCCAGCGAAGGGATGACCCCGATCACCGCCGCCTGGAGTCCCGCTCCTTCTTCTTGCGGGCGTTGTCGGCTGCCCCCCGCCGCAGGTTGCCCAGGATGCGGTTCGTCTCGGCGACCAGACTCCGCCCCTCGTTCTGAACCGAGTTGCCCTGCCCGAGCAGCACCTGTCGGGCTTTCTGAAGGTGTTCCATCTCCTCCCTCACCCTGTCCGCATCGGGGAGCGGAACCCGCGGCTCGACGTGCGTGCGGACGATCTCCTCCAGCCGCTTCCGCTCGACCGCGGCCAGCACCCAGGTGGCGCGGTGGACGAACTCCCGCACCTTCGGCAGCGCGTAGTGGATGCGGTTCTTGGCCTGCGTCCACTGCGACACGTCGGCCTGCGAGGCGTGCAGCTTCTCCTCCACCGCCAGCGACTGCCGGAACGCCGCCTCCATGTCGCCCCGCACCGCGTTCGCGCTCAGCCGGGCCGACTCGATGTTCGCCTCCAGGGCGAGGATCGACCGCCACAACCCTTCCAGGGCCTGCCACTGGTCCAGCGAAACGTCCGGCTCGCCACCCGCGACGGGAGCCGTTTCCGGAATTTGCTCGGAGGTTTCCACCACGCCTCTCCCGAAAAATGACCCACACGCAAGCATGACGCCGGAGTGCGGCTCCGATTTCACGGCCTTCGGACTACCTGTTCCAGTCCGAATCCGCCCGGATGTCGGCGGGCAGGGAGTCCAGGATTTCGGCCGGCCCTTCCACCCGCCACATGCTGACGCAGCACCCGCACCCCTCGTCGTCGGACACGAACGCCAGGTCAGAGCGGTGCTGATCCAGCCAGGATCGGGCGGCCCGCACCTCGGCCGGGTTGCCCAGCTTGATGCAGATGGTGGCCCGCCGCGGACCCGGCGGGCGGTAGTGCGGCGTGGCGTTCCGGCGAACCTTCTTCATGTCGAACACCTACGCCCCCGGTTTCGCCCAGTACAGGCTGGCCGGGAGGATTTCCGGCGGCGCTGCCACCACCTGGGCCACCTCCCGCATGTACTCGGCGTACCACGCCCCGCTCAGGAACTCCCGCAGCGCCTCCGGGCTGGAGTACAGTTGGAACACGCCCACCACGTCCGGGTCGGCGGCGTCCAGGCAGAAGAAGTACGCCTCGTGCGCCGGGTTCGCCTCGGCCCGCGGCTTCACGTACTTCTCCCACACCCGCACGAACTCGTCCCGCCGGCCGGGCTGGGCGCGGTGGCGGACGAACAGGGCCGTCTTGCTCATCGGGGGGCACCTCGCGGCGGCGTCACGGCTTCAGCCGGCGGAGCACGTCGGACAGGCTGATGACGCCGACGATCACCTCCTGCTCGATCACGAACAGGTGGTGGATCTTGTACCGCAGCAGGTCGGCCACCACCTCGGCGGCGGAGCGGTCCTTGGTGGTGGAGAACACCCCGGCGGTCATGATCTCGCCGACGGTGGTGTGGTCGGCCAGTTCGATCTCGTACCCGTCCTTCAGCCGGCCGGTGACGGCCACCCGCTCGCTCACCCCGACCGGCAGCCCCACCTCCCGCTCGTGCACCAGGATGTCCGTCACCGTCACCACCCCGACCGGCCGGCCGGCGTCGTTGATCACCGGGGCGGCGGTCACGTCCCGGTCGAGCATCATGCTCAGGGTGTCGCGGACGGTGGCGTCCTGCGGGACGGAGATCGGGTTGTCGGTCATCAGGTCGGCGGCGGTGTCGGCGTGCAGGGTGAGCCGCGGCGGGCGGGTGACGGAGGACATGACGGCGTTCTCGGCGGGCGGGCGACGGGCCACGGATCAGTTGAGCGGAACCGGCCGGCGGAGTCAAGCGGCTGGAGCCAAGTTAGCTGCCCTCACCTGGTGCGAATACAGGGTAAGTGGATGGAAGTTCGTAGGCGTCGGACCTCACCCCCCGGCCCCCTCTCCAAAGTGGAGAGGGGGTGTTCAACAGCCGGACGCTTCGGTGCCACCGCCCATGGCCGTCGGGATGCGTCCGCTAGCACTCGCACGCTCCTCCCTTGAACACCCCCTCTCCACTTTGGAGAGGGGGCCGGGGGGTGAGGTCGTCTTCACGGCCGAAAGCGCTTGCGCATCCGACCACTACAATACCCGCCCGCCCGGAGCCTGTGATGCCCGTCGATCCGTTGAACCCGCCGCCGCTGACGCCCGACCTGCCCGGCGTGGGCGGGCGGATCAAGGTTCAGCCGGACGACTTCCGCGTCGAGGAAATCCCGTCCTACGAGCCGGGCGGCGGCGGCGAACACCTGTACCTGTGGGTGGAGAAGCGGGACGTGGGGCCGGAGTTCTTCGCCCGCACCATCGCCCAGCGGCTCGGCGTGCCGGTTGGAGCCATTGGCACCGCCGGGCTGAAGGACCGCCACGCCGTCAGCCGCCAGTGGGTGAGCGTGCCGCAGGAGGCCGAACCGCGGCTGGCGAAGCTCGACGGCGGCGGGATCACCCTGCTCAAACACTCCCGGCACACGAACAAGCTGAAGCCGGGGCACTTGAAAGGGAACCGCTTCGACATCCTCGTCCGCGACGCGGACCGGGCGAAGGCCGACGCCGCGACCGCCGTGCTGGACCGCATCCACACGCACGGCCTGCCGAACTACTACGGCCCGCAGCGGTTCGGCCGCGACGGCGGGAACATCGACCTCGGGTTCCGCTGCCTGGCCGGCACCCAGCCGAAGCGGCTGCGGCCGTTCGTGTACAAGTTCGCGCTGTCGGCGGTGCAGTCGCTGCTGTTCAATGATTATCTCGGGCGGCGGCTGGCGGACGGCCTGTTCCGCACCGTGCAAAGCGGCGACGTGATGGCGAAGTGGCCGGCCGGCGGGCTGTTCGTGGCCGAGGACGTGCCGACCGAACAAAGCCGGTTCGACGCCCGTGAAACGGTGACGGCCGGGCCGATGTTCGGCCGGCACACGTTCGCGGCGGCAGGCGTGGCCGTCGAGCGGGAGGCGGTGGTGCTGGCCGACCACAAACTAACCCCGCGGTCGTTCGACGGGTTCGGCAAGCTGATGGGCGGCACCCGCCGGCACAACCTGATCTACCTCGACGACCTGACGGCGACGTGGGAGGACGCCGGCCTGCGGCTGATGTTCACCCTGCCGAGCGGGTGCTACGCCACCGTTCTGCTGCGAGAGGTGATGAAGGCCGACCCGGCGGACGGCGAGGCGAACGACGAGTGATCCGCTGACCGGGGCGACATACTCTGGCGGTGTTGCGAGTAAAAGTGGCTGAAAAAATGGAAGACCGCCAACACCGCCAACACCGCCACACACCCGGCGATGACCCGACAGCCCGGAGGAAGGCCGCCGTTCCCTTCCGGCCGTCGGCGGCGTATACTTGACTGTCCCGCTGTCGGCGGGAGCCTGGGGGCGATAGGTTTCGACCGGGCAAGTTGATCGACCGTGTGGCGTGCCGAGGTTGATCGGTTGGCCTCGTAAATAGCCGATCAAAAATTTAACTGCTGAAGCGCAGTACTCCCTCGCGGCGTAACACCCGCGGGCCGTTTCGGGTCCTTCTCCCGAGAGGATTCGATCCGGACGCAATTCGGGATCGCGGGCGTCTGAGCGGCAGGGCAACCTGACGCGGCTCGGTGGCGACGACCGCTAAAAAATCTGACCGATAGCGAACGTCGCACCCTGCTTGTTGGGGGCGGCGGGAGCGAACGCGGGGCGGCCGTCTGGTAGGCCCCGAGCGTCAACAAGCTACGCACGTAGAGGCCGGTCGGTCGGTGCTTCGGGACCCGGGTTCGATTCCCGGCGCCTCCATCAGAATGTCCGGGCCAACCGCACGGACACCCACGGATTCGGAGGGAACCCCTGAAATCTCAGGGTTCTTGTCCGGATCCGTCGTTTTTGGTAGCACACGGTCCGCCGGGGACTGCGTCGTTTGGCGCGTCGTCTCGGTCGACACCCCGGCCGGGGTCCAGCCGGTGGCGGGGACGAACGCCGCGTCGGTCGGATCGACATAATGCCGTCGGGCCACGCTCGGGGTGTTCCCCAGCCACTTGGCCACCACCGCCAGCGGGAAACTCTGGGCGAGGTCGGACTCGCGACTTGCCCGCGAGGATTGCCACAACCGCGGCCACGGGTTCACCCCGGCCCTGCGGATCACCTTCCCGAACGTGGTCCGCAGGTTTGCCCCGTTCCACCCGCGCTCCCCGTGTGCCCGCCGCCGATACTCCTCCGGCATGACGAACACGGCCGCGTCGAACGCCGCTTCCAGGTACGGCCCCAGGAGTGGAAACAGCGGGATCACCCGGTGCCCCTTCCCCTGGTCTTCCGTCCTCGGACTGGGCACCGACAGTCGGTTCCGCTCCCAATCCATATCGCCCCAGGTGAAGGAGAACGGCTCGCTCGGGGTCCGCAACCCGCCGAACCGGGCGAGCGCCACCAGCAGCTTCTACCACTCATTCGGGCAGAACTCGATCACCCGCCGCACGTCGGCCGCCGGCACATACGCCCGCCGCTCGGACGGGTCGCCCTGGCGGGTGCGGGGACTCGGCCAGGGCGGATGCAACGGCCGCGCCCGGCTCCCCATCCTCGGTGGTGCGACCGAAGCGACGGAAGCGACCAATCGGAGGGACGGTCGGGGATGACGCCGGGGATTCCTCGCAAGAATCGCTTCCGTCGCCCGCTCCGGCCGCCAGAATATCCGGACCGGCCGAGAGGAGCTACGAGTCGCTCGGGCCTGGAAGGAACAGTTGAACCTGAGCGCAATGCCGGAACGCGGCGGGCGACGGCCGGCAGCCGTCCGGGTATCCTGATTTCATGTCCGAGGTGACCCGACTCCTGGAAGCGGCCCGCGGCGGCGACCCGCAAGCCGCCGCCGACCTGCTCCCGCTCGTGTACGACGAGTTGCGGAAACTGGCGGCGGCGCGGATGGCCGAGGAGCGGCCGGGGCACACCCTCCAGGCGACGGCGCTGGTGCATGAGGCGTACGTCCGGCTGGTCGGCCCGGCCGACACCCCGAAGTGGAACGGCCGCGGGCATTTCGTCGCCGCCGCCGCCGAGGCCATGCGCCGCATCCTTGTCGAGGCCGCCCGTGGCAAGGGGCGGGAGAAGCGGGGCGGGGACTGGCGGCGGGTGGACTTCGAGGAGCTGGACGTCGGCAGTTCGGTCGGCCCCGAGCAGTTGGTGGAACTCGACGACGCCCTCACCCGGCTGTCCGCCCTCGACCCGCTCGCCGGGCAGTTCGTCAAACTTCGCTACTTCGCCGGCCTCGCGCTCGACGAGGCGGCCGTCGCCCTGAACGTCTCCACCGCCACCGCCTACCGGCACTGGGCGTACGCCCGCGCCTGGCTCCGCGACGAGCTGCTGGCCTGCGGGTAGGATTCCGCACATTTTTCCCGCGGCCGTGAGAATTTCGCCCCGGCCGCGTCGCACGGATGAACAGAGGCACTGCCTCGGCGAGGCCCCCATGATCGCGCTCGAAGACCACGCCCGGTCGCTCTTCCTGTCGGCCCTCGACCGCCCGCCGACCAGTGGCCGGCGTTCCTGGACGAGGCGTGCGGCGGCAACGCCGAGGTGCGGGCGCGGGTGGAACACCTGCTGGCCGCGCACGCGGCGCTGGGCAGCATCCACCCCGGCCGGACCGACGCCACCACCGACTGGCCGACGGCCGCCGAGAAGCCCGGCACGGTCATCGGCCCGTACAAGCTGATGGAGGAGATCGGGGCGGGCGGGATGGGGCTGGTGTTCGTCGCCGAGCAGACCAGCCCGGTCCGCCGCCGGGTGGCGCTGAAGGTGGTCAAGCCGGGCATGGACACGCGGCAGGTGGTGGCCCGGTTCGAGGCCGAGCGGCAGGCGCTGGCGATGATGGACCACCCCAACATCGCCAAGGTGTTCGACGGCGGCACCACCGCCGCCGGCCGCCCGTTCTTCGTCATGGAGCTGGTGAAGGGGGTGCCGATCACCGACTTCTGCGACGCGCACCACCTGACGGTGCGGGAGCGGCTCGGGCTGTTCGCCGACGTGTGCGGGGCGGTGCAGCACGCCCACCAGAAGGGGGTGATCCACCGCGACCTGAAGCCGTCCAACATCCTGGTCACGTCGCACGACGGCACGCCGGTGGTGAAGGTGATCGACTTCGGCGTCGCCAAGGCGGTGGGCCTGCGGCTGACCGACCTGACGGTGTACACCCAGTTCACCCAGCTGGTGGGCACCCCGCTGTACATGTCCCCCGAGCAGGCCGGGCAGAGCGGGCTGGACGTGGACACCCGCGCCGACATCTACGCCCTGGGCGTGCTGCTGTACGAGCTGCTGACCGGGCGGACGCCGTTCGACGGCGAGCGGCTGCGGACGGCCGGGTTCGACGAGTTCCGGCGGATCATCCGCGAGGAGGAGCCGGCCCGACCGAGCACCCGCATCAGCACCCTCGGGCTGGCGGCCGAGACGGTGTCGGCCAACCGCCGGGTGGACCCGCGGCGGCTGTCGCGGCTGCTCCGGGGCGAGCTGGACTGGGTGGTGATGAAGGCGCTGGAGAAGGACCGCACCCGCCGGTACGACACGGCCGCGGCGTTCGCCGCCGACGTGCGGCGGTACCTGGCGGACGAGCCGGTGGCGGCCGGCCCGCCGACCGCGGCCTACCGGCTGCGGAAGTTCGCCCGACGGAACCGGGCGGCCCTCACGACGGCGGGGTTCGCCCTCTTCGTCATCGTGCTGCTGGGCGGCCTCGTCGGCTGGGGCCTGCGGGATCGGGCGGCGCGGGAGGAGCAGGTCGCCCGGGACGAGGCCCGCAAACTCGCCCTGACCGAGCAGGGCATCCGCCAGACACTCGACCGGGCGGCCGCGAGCCGGACGGGCCTGCACGCCCAGTTGCGGAAGCCGGGCGGCGTGCAGGAGTTGCTCAACCAGCCCGCCCGCTGGGAGTTGTTCCTCCGGACGGCTCAGAGCGAGCTCGCCCAGGCGCGGCGGCTGGCCGTTCGGGCGGAGCGCGGCCTGGACGCGGAATTGGTTCGCGGCCTGGAGCACCTCGACCGGGAACTCGCCGACGATCAGGCGGATTACGACCTGGCGGTGCGGCTGGAGCGGATCCGCGAGGATTTGGCGAACCAGGTGGGTGTCCGGTGGGACGCCCGCAAGGCGGCCGAGGAATACCGTCAGGCCTACGCCGGGGTCGGGGTGCTGGACGGCGACCCGGCCGGCGTGGCGGTGCGGCTCGCGGCCTCGCCGATCAAAGAGCAGCTCGTGGCCGCCCTGGACGACTGGGCGTTCCTGGCGCTCGATGTGCCCGACCGGGGCACGGTCGAGCGGGTGCTCGCGGTCGCGCGGCAAGCCGCACCCGATCCGGTCTGGGGGGATCGACTGCGACAGCCCGAGTTCTGGCGAGACCCGGCGGCGCGGGACCGTCAGCTGGCGGAGCCGCCGCCCGCCGGCCTGTCGCCCCAGATGTACGCCCTGGTCGGGGTGAAGATGATTCCCAACTCCCACCCGGCCCTGCAGGTGTCGTGGTTGCGCCGCGGCCAGGCCGAGTACCCCACGGACTTTTGGCTCAACTCCTACCTGGCGACCGCGCTCGCGAAGACGAGCCCGGAGGACGCGGTCGGGTTCGCGCGGGCGGCGGTGGCCGTGCGGCGCGACAGTCACCTGGCCTACAACACTCTCGGCATGATTCTGAACGCTCAGAACAAGCTGCCGGAGGCCCTGGCCTGCTTCCACAAGGCCGTCGCTCTCCGCCCGACATTCGCCCTGGCCCATTACAACATCGGCGTCGTGCTGGGGCGGCAGGAGAACTGGCCCGGTGCCGCGGCCGCCTGCCGCCGGGCCATCGAGTGTGACCCGACGTACGCCCTCGCTTACGCCCAACTCGGCCTCGCCCTGTTGCAGCAGAACAAGCCGCACGAGGCCGTCGAGTGGTACACGAAGGCCATCGACCTCGACCCGAGGAACGCCCGGTTTTTCGCCGAACTCGGCCGCGCACGCGCCGGGCAGAACAAACCGGACGCGGCCGTGGCCGCTCACCGCAAGGCCGTCGAGCTGGATTCGGGAAACGCCACCTACCACCACGACCTCGGCATCGCCCTGACGAAACAAAACAAGCTGCACGAGGCCACCGACTGTTTCACGAAGGCGGTCGAACTCAACCCGAAGAAGGCGCTCTACTGCTGCTCCCTCGGGTGGGTGCTCCAGGTGCAGAACCGGCCGAACGAGGCCATCGCCTGGTGCAAGAAAGCCGTCGAAATCGACCCGCGGTACGCCCCGGGGTACCACGCCACCGCGCTCGTCTTGAAGAAGCAGAACAAGCCGGGCGAGGCCGTCGCCGTGTGCCGCAAGGCCATCGAGATCGACCCCGGAAACGGCACGTCTCACTCCCACCTGATCGACACCCTCCTCCAGTTGAGTCGGTTCAACGAGGCCGCCACGGCCGCCCGGGAGGCGGGCAAGTCCGGACTCCCGGGCCCAGACCTCGGCCGCATGAGCCACAGTCTGAATAACGCCGCGTGGCAACTGGCCACCGATCCGGATCCCGAGGTGCGAAAGCCGGCGACCGCGGTCGAACTGGCCAAGCTCGCCGTCCAACTGGCCCCCGACCCCCATTGGAACACCCTCGGGGTGGCGCACTACCGGGCCGGCGAGCACACCGCGGCCGTCGAGGCGCTGACCCGATCGATGGCCGCGCGGAAGGGGGGCGACAGCTTCGACTGGTTCTTCCTCGCCATGGCTCACTGGCACCTGGGCGAGAAGGGCGAAGCCCGGAAGTGGTACGACCAGGCCGACGCGTGGGTGAACGAGAAGCAACCCAAGGACGACGAGTTGCAGCGGTTCCGCGACGAAGCGAGACAGCTGCTGGGCATCTCGGCGGCGGGTGGGGGGAAGGTCGCCCCGCCGCCACGCCAAAAGAAGTGACCTGAGCCGCCGGACCGCGGGTCCGGCGTAGAAACGCGGCCGGTGGGGCCTTACCGCCAAGCAAGCCCCCCACCGGCCCGGCACCACGGCGCACGGTCTGCGCGCCGACCGCGATGTCGCCGACATTGTACCGCAGACCGCATTCAAGACGGAGGTTCGGTCATGTGGTTTTCCTCCCAGCGCAGCGGCCCACACTCCCGCCGCCCGCAGTCGGCGGTTCGCCCGGCCGTCGAGCGCCTCGAGGACCGGGCCCTCCCCTCCGGGGGGCTGTCCTTCCGGGACCCGGTCGATTACTCGGTTGGGCAGAGCCCCCGGTCCGTCGCCGCCGCGGACTGGAACGGGGACCGGCTCCCGGACCTTGCCGTCGCCAACGCGGGGTCCAACTCGGTGTCCGTCTTCCTCGGTAACGGCGACGGTACGCTCCGGCCGGCCTCAACTGTCGCCGTGGGCACCAGTCCGGCGCACCTGGTCGCCGCCGACTTCAACGGCGATTCCGTCGTGGACCTGGCGGTCGCGAACGGCGGCTCGGGGACGGTCGGCGTGCTGCTGGGGGCCGGGAATGGCACCTTCACCGCCGCCGGGACGTTCGCCGTGGGGACCGGCCCCTCGGCCGTCGCCGTCGGCGACTTCAACGGTGACGGCAAGGCCGACCTGGCCTTCAGCAGATCCGCCGCCAACACCGTCTCGATCCTCCTGGGCCAGGGGGACGGCTCTTTCGGGCCGGCCACGAATTTCGGGACCGGCGGGACGGCGGGCGCGAATTCGGTAGCCGTGGCCGATTTCGACCGGGACGGTCGCCTCGATCTCGTGGTCGCCAATCGCGGGCCGTTCCCGAATTATGCCGCCCCCGGAACCGTCTCGGTCCTGCGCGGCGACGGCGGCGGGCGGTTCGGAACCCCGCTGACCTTCGGCGCGGGGGCGAACCCCGTGTCGGTCATCGCGGCCGATCTGAACGGCGACGGGGCGGCGGACGTGGCGACCGCCAACCTCGACTCGGACAGCGTGTCCGTGCTGGTGGGTAACGGTGACGGGACGCTGGCCGCGGCGCGCCACTACGCGGTCGGCCGGGCCGAATCCCTCGGCGTCGGCGACCTCAACAGTGACGGATCCCTTGATCTGGTCACGGCCAACCGCCATTCGTTCGTCACTGTCCTGCCCGGTCGGGGGGACGGCACCTTCTCGGCCCCGTGCGACTACTGGGCCGGCGCGGAGCCGGTGTCCGTCACCGTCGGCGACCTGAACGGGGACGCCCGCCCCGACCTCGCCGTGGTCCAGCAGTATTCGGCCCAGCTATCCGTCCTCCTCAACAACGGGCCGCAGCCGGACGACGGGGTGACGGTAATGCGAGACATCGTGTACACCGACGGGCCGCCCGCCAACGCTCAGAGACAGAGTCTGGACCTGTACCTACCGAGCGGCCGAACCGACTTCCCGGTCGTGTTCCTCGCCTACGGGGGGCAGTTCCGCAACGGCGACAAGGCCCGGCTGGCGTACCTGGCGCGCACCCTGGCCCGCGAGGGACTGGGGGTCGTGGCGGTCAACTACCGGCAGACCGACCGCACCCCAGGGCAGGTCGTCCACCCAGGGCACGTCGAGGACGTGGCCCAGGCCTTCGCCTGGACGTATCGGCACATCGGCGGGTACGGTGGAGACCCCGGCCAGATCATCCTGATGGGTCACTCCGGGGGTGGCACCTTGGTGTCGCTCCTGGCGACCGACCGGCGTTACCTGGCCGCCCACGGGCTGTCCCCGGACCTTGTCCGGGGGGTGGTCGGGGTCAGCGCCGGGACCTACGACCTGACCCGGCTGACCGGGTTCGAGGACGTCTTCGGCACCGTGGAGCAACAGCGGGCGGCCTCCCCGCTGACGTACGTGGACGGCACGCAGCCGCCGTACCTGGTCCTGTTTGCCCAGTCCGATCTCCCCGGCTTCGCCCAGGACAGCACCGCCTTCCACCAGGCCCTGACCACCGCCGGCTCGCCGGCCGAGCTGCACATGATTCCGGATCGCAACCATGCGGGGATCATCGGCCGATCGGCCCGCCCCGGCGACCCGGCGCGCGAGCTGATCCTGGGCTTCATCGCCCGGCACACCGGCTGGGACCTGGCCCGGGTGGAGGGTGTCCAGGTCAACGACGGGTCGGCCCAGCGGTCGATGGTCAAGAGCGTCACGGTCACGTTCGACCGGGTCGTAACCCTCGACGCCGGGGCGTTCGACCTGCGGCGCGGGGGCGGCGGCGCGGTCGGGCTGACCGTCTCGACCTCCGTCGTGGGCGGCCGCACCGTCGCCGTTCTCACCTTCACCGGGTCGGGCGTCGGCGGCGGCTCGCTGGCGGACGGCAACTACACGCTGACCGTCCGCGGCGACCGCGTCCGCGACACCGTCGGCCGCGAGCTCGACGGCGACCGCGACGGCAACGGGGGCGGCGACCGCGGCGACGCGTTCCACCGCCTGTTCGGGGACGGCGACGGGGACCGGGACGTGGACCTCCGCGACCTCGGACTGTTCCTGAGCACGTTCGGCCGGCGGGCCGGCGACCCCGGCTTCCTGTGGTACTTCGACGTGAACGACGACGACCGAATCGGCGTGGTCGATCTGGTGGCCTTCGCCCGCCGGCTCGGCACGCACCTGCGGCCGTAACGACGTGGGCAGGAAGCGGCCGGTGAGGTCCTTCCCGCCGCGGGAGACCCCGCCGGACCGGCACCGCCCCGGTGTCGCGATCCGCGGCGGGCTGCTGGGCGCGGACAGCGTGACGGGCAACGGCGGCGGGAACACGATGTACGGCGTGTGGGACCGCGACTTCTTCTTCCTGTCGGTGGCCCTGGACGACACCGACCGGCAGGAGAACGAGCAGTTCGACCCGCTGTGACCGCGGTGGGCGTGGGATGTCGCGGTGACACTCCCCCCCCACCGCGTATTCATGCCGCCGAGGGAACGCAGTACCGCTCGCGACCACTGGGAGGATCACCGCCGTTGTCCGTCTTGTGAACACAAGTGTTTCCCGCGGGCAGAAAGCTTCCGAATCGGGCGATGGTGATCAACTCGACTGAGGGAAGCGCGTTCAACACCACGAAGGGAAGCGCGTGAGCCATCCTCCTTCCACCGGCACCACGCCGGTGTGGGGAGGGAGCGATGCTCACCGTGAACCACTACGCCCGCATCCGCCGGTTGCACCGCGAGGGCCACTCCCTCCGCCAGATCGCCCGCCAACTCGGGCACTCGCCCAAGACCATCCTCAAAGCCCTCCGCCACCCGGAGCCGATCCCTAACCCTCGCCCCGTCCCGCGGGCCGCTCCCACCTTCGACCCCATTCGTCCGCTCGTCGACGCCATCCGGGCGGCCGACGAACGCGCCCCCCGCAAGCAGCGGCACACGGCCAGCCAGATCGACCGCCGGCTGGTGACCGAGTACGGGTACACCGGCAGCTACGGCCCCATCCAGCGCTACCTGAGGGAACGACGGCTCGACCGCCGGGACACGTTCGTCCCCCTCGACCACCGGCCCGGTCGCCGGTGTGAGGCCGACTTCGGGCACATCCACGTCGACTTCCCGGACGGCCGTCGGCTCATCCCGGTGCTGGTGCTCACCTGGAGTTACTCGAACGCCCCGTTCGCCCTCGCCCTGCCGACCGAACGCCCCGAGGCCATCCGGCACGGCCTGAGCGAGGGGTTCACCTTCTTCGGCGGGGTGCCCCGCGAGGTGTGGTGGGACAACCCGACCACCGTCGCCATTCACGTCGGCCGCGGGCGGGACCGCACCCTGCACCCGCGGTACGCCGCCCTGGCCAGCCACTACACGTTCACCCCGGCGTTCTGCCTGCCGGTCACCCCACGGGAGAAGCCGCGGGTGGAGAACCGGGTGAAGGACTTGCAACACATGTGGGCCACCCCGGTGCCGCGGGTGGCCTCGCTCGACGAGTTGAACGCCCACCTGCGACAGTGCCGTGTCACCGCCCGCGGCCGGACGTGCGGGTCGCGTGTGGAGACGGTGGGCACCCGCTTCGCCCGCGACCTGGCCGCCGCCCTGCCGGTGCCGGGCCGCCCGTTCGAGGCGTGCGTCCTCCAACCCGGCAGCGTGGACAAGTACCAGACGGCGGCGTTCGACGGCAACCGGTACAGCGTGCCCCGCCGGTGGGCCTTCCGCCCGGTGACGGTCAAGGGGTTCGTGGACCGGGTCGAGATCGTCGCCGACCACCGCGTCGTGGCCACCCACGCCCGCACTTATGCCACCGCCGAGCGGGTGCTCGATCCGCTGCACTTCCTGGCCATTCTGGAGCAACGCCCGGCCACCCTCGACCACGCCCCGGTGTACCGCGACTGGGCGTTGCCGCCGGCGTTCGCCGACCTCCGCCGCGACCTGGAGATGCGACTCGGGGCGCGGGCCGGCGTGCGGCAGTTCATCCGCGTGCTGCAACTGCTCGCCGCCCACCCGCTCGACCGGGTGGAGCAAGCCGTCCACTCGGTCCGCATCCGCGGCGACCCGACCGCAGTCGCGATCACCGCGTGCGTCGAGCGGCTCGCCCGTCAACCGTCCGGGCCGAGTGACACCCCGGTGTCACTGACCCCGTCCGCCCTCCCCGACCTGAGCCGGTTCAACCGCCTGCTCACCTCCCACCCCACCCCCGAGGAGGACCCCGATGAGTGACCCGAACGCCCTGCTGCTGAAGGCCCACCTGAAGCAGCTCAAGCTGCCCACCATGCTGGCCGAGTACGACCAACTGGCCGGCGAGGCGGCCGCCCGCGACGAGTCGTACCACGCCTGCCTGCTCAAGCTGACCGAGGTGGAGGTGGCCGCCCGCACGACCAACGCCACCGCCGCCCGCATCCGCGCCGCCCTCGACCGCCTCGACCGGCTCATCGTGGACGAGCTGGGCTACCTGTCGTTCAGTCGCAGCGGGGCCGAGCGGCTGTTCCAGGTGTTCGCCGATCGGTACGAGCGGCGGAGCCTGCTCATCACCACCAACCTGCCGTCCGGCGAGTGGGGGACGGTGTTCCAGGGGGAGCGGATGACGGCGGCGTTGCTCGACCGCCTGACCCACCAGTGCGAGATCCTGGAGCTGACCGGCGAGAGCTACCGGTTCCGCGAATCGATGCAGGCCAAACAGGCCAAGGCGGGTAGAACAACCAAACCCGCGAAGGCCAAGAAGTGACCCCCACCACCTCACTCACGCGCTTCCCTTCGTGGTGTTGAACGCGCTTCCCTCAGTCGAGTTGATCACCAGTCGGGTGATCGGCTTGAGCCCCAACCGCGCTTCGTCCTCCGCCCACAGTTCCACGGGCGTGCCGGGGTGAGCGGCCTTCAGCCGGCGGACTCGGCGTCGCAAGTTTTTTTCCACCGCTGGCGGGTCGGTCGATCCGCCGCCCGCGGATGCGACGGCCGCGGCACTTGGAGGGTGAACCCCAGATCCCGCAGCCAACGCCACCCGGTGGTCGGATCGACGCTCACCTCCCAGCGGTCGGCCACGTATCGAGCCACCTTCGGCCCGGTCCACACCCCCCCGTCGGGGGGGGCGTTTCTGTAAGGCCGTGAGCAGAGCGGCCCGTCGCCGGGCGGTCAGTTTGGAGTCGGAGCGGTTGTGTTGACGCTGGTCGATCAACCCGGCGGGGCCGTCGGCGTTCCAGCGGTGGAGAACCTGCCGGACGGTGACATCGGACAGGCCGACGAGGTCGGCCACCTGGGCTGGTGTGCGAGGCTCGTCGGTGCGGGCGAGCAACCAGATGGCATGCCAGCGGACCTTCTCCACCGGGTGCCGACACGCCCGGTACTTATTCGCGATCTGGTTCACCGTCCGATGCCGGACGAACGGGATGCGAGCCATCGGATTCCCTCCCCTGGCAACAAGTTGCGAGGTCAAAATAGGGAATCAGTGCAGTTCGGTATCAGTCACCCGGGACCGGCCAAACGTAGCCGAGTTTGCGGACGGCTTTTCGCACGGCGTCGAGGTCGGCCTCGCGGACCACCACGAACCGGTCCCCGGCCCGCAGGCACTTCCCCTTCAGGTGCCGGTCGGCCGCGACCTCGGCCGCCACGTGTTCGTCGGCATACGCGATCAGGCGGGCCGCCCCCGCGTCGGTCAGCCGCCCGGCCTTCGCCCGAAGGTCGGCCAGGAACGTGACGACCGTTCCGGGTAACGCCCCGGTCGTCCGGGACGCCAGGAACTGCTCGAGTTCGTCGACGCTCCCGCCCTGCTCGATCACCCCGAACACCTTTGCGGCCGACAGCTTCCACACCCCTTCGGAGGCGGGGTCCGCGAACCGCCCCAGGACGAGCCGGTCGGAGGCGGGCAGGTCGCGGGCCGCGACCACGTCCAGGTTCGCCAGCACCCGCAGCACCTCGCTCCGTGTCGGGGTGGCCGGGCGGTAGTCGTCGACCACGCCCAGGAGCCACGCCCCGAGCGGGTTCACCCGCAGGTAGAGCAACCCGTCGTAGCGGGACAGGCAGGTGAACTCGTCCGCCCCCCACCGGCCGTGGAAGTCGTGCCGCACCCCCGGAGGCGGGAAGTACGCCACGTCAACGACCCCGAGTGTGGCCGCGTATTCGAAGAGGAAGGCCAGGGCGAACCGGCCCTGGAGTTGTTCCCAGGCGTGCTCGTCGTCGTACCCCAAGTTCCCGTAGTGGTGCTCGGCGATGTACAGTTCGTGAACGTCGTGGGCGACGGCGAACGAACGCCCGGTCGCCCGCAGCAGTCGGAAGAAGTCGTCGACCGCGAACCACCGCCCGACGGGGCACGCGGCCAGCCCCTCGACGAGGACGGCTCGTCGACCGGCGGCGGCACTCATCCGGGCCCGCCCCTGACCCTTGATCGCGTCCACCCGGGCGAACTCGTCGAACGCCCGCGTCTTGAGCCACGCCGCCCACAATTTGCGGAGCACGTCCGGCGGCGGGGCAGTGAGAGCCTTCTTCCCCGCGGCGGTCAGTTTCAGGGCGTCCCCGCTCTTCTCGGCCAGCCCACCGGCTTGCACCAGTACCGGCCAGGCGAACGACCGGATGCCGACATCGAAGGACGGGTCGTACTTCGACTCGTCGGCGTCGTCCGGGGCATAGAAGTCCCCGCCGGTGAGTACCCCCGCGACGGCCTGGCGGGCGGCTTCCGTGGGCACCAGTTTCTTGTCCGTCACCCGGACCTTTCCGGCCTCGATCAGCCGCAACACAGTTCGGACGTCCGCCCCGGCGGCGACGGCCGTCTCCCGCACGCGGACGGGTTCCTCCCACTCCTGCAACTCACGTTTCCGGTCGTGCCACACATGCTCGTGAAGCGTGTGGGTCTCGGGCGGGGTATCGCGGGTCGGAACGGCGAACGGCTCGGGCGGCGGCACGAACTCGCGGAGGATCGCCCGCGTGTCGGTCGGCAGGTGATCGAACCTGGGGAAGAAGAGGCGGAGCGGGAGCGGCTGGATCTGCCGGCGTTCCTCGTACCGGTACTCCCACGACGCCCGGTTGGGGTCGGCGGTGTCGAACCGCGGCTCCTCGCCGAACCAGGCCCGGAACTTCTCCCGGTCGAGTCGTCCCGCGGGGTCGAAGGCGGCGACGCGGACCACCCGCTGGGCGGAGGCGTCAAGCCCGGCGTACAGGTCGCGGACGCGAGCCGCGTTGGTCATCACCTTTGCGAGGAGGGGGGCGAGTTCGCTCTTCCGCTTCGGCGGGTCCGTGGACACTAGCCCGGCCAGCGGCCGGAGGTCATCGAGGGTCAGCTTCTCGAACGCCTCGCGGGCGGTGAGGGCCTCGTCGATCGGTGCCTTGCCCCAGGTCATGGAATCCCCCGACACCGATTGCCGGACGGCAACGGACCCGTGCATGGTGATGTGAGGTGTGGTTCCGCCATCACGATCAGGTTACCATTTCCGGAACGGGCAACGAGCCCGCTCCGGTCGCTCTCGATATGGGTGCCAACCATGGGCAAGTCGCGGAAGCCGCAGCGGACGTGGGCGTACTCGCCGGACAAGGACCCCCGGACGAAGATCTCCGACGCACTCAAGGTGGAGATCGAACGGAAAGCGAACCATCTGATCGAGACGAGCCTCAAGGCGAAGTACGTCGAGACGCCGCCGAAGGACCCGAAGTTCAACTACGTGATCGGACTCTCGACGAAATGGCACAGCCGGTATTTCTACCTCGTCGCCACGTACGCGTGTCCGATGCCGAACGCCATCTCGCCGACGTTCGAGGTGAACTTCGCCCGGCTGGAACACACGGCGACGGGCCGGTTCAACCTGGCCTACATGCGGCACACCGGCAAGTGGCACGAACTGTTCACCGGGCAGACGCTCGAAGAGTGCCTGGCGTCGATCCGCGACGACCCGTGGTTCCAGCCGTGACGTGAGCGGAAGGAACTGCCTGGACTCGATACCGTCCGCTACCGGGGCGGACGCTCGTCGGGAAGGACACCTATGGCCCGCGAGAAGCTGTCCCGGAACGCCCCGTGCCCGTGCGGCATCGGGAAGAAGTACAAGGTCTGCTGCCTCAAGAAGGGGATCGAGTACGCCGAAGACGCGAGCGGCACGATCCACCAGTCGGTCCCGGTGACCGACGAGGTGGCCGGGGTGTTTCGCGTCCAGCGGGAGAAATTCGTCGAGCGGTTCGGGCGGGAGTCGGGGCCGGACGACCGCCGACGGATTCTGACCTGCGGCATCCCGGACGGCAGGGTCAGGGTGGAGTGGCTCCCGCCCGCCGCCCCCGGCGTCGATTCCCGGGCGGAAATGCGGCTGTACGGGCTGGTGCGGATCGGCGATCGGGGGCGGGCGATCCGGTTCGTGCGGGACACCCGCCACGTGTCCCGGCCGGAGGCCGTCAAGCTGGTGCAGAAGATCGCCTCGGACCTGGGGCTGTGCGGTGACCGGAGGCGACCGTGAACGACGAGGATGTGATCGCGTCTGTAAACTCCGGTCGAGAAGTGTGGCGCCCGTCGGTTGAGAAGTGTGGCGCGGGGAAGGCAGCTTATCCGCCCGGTTCCGGGCGGCGAGAGGGCGTTGAGGGGCCGGTTCAGGTGT
>JALHQU010000029.1 GCA_022841795.1 Fimbriiglobus sp. | reverse complement strand
CCGCCGGAACGCGGCAGCCAGCGCCCGCCCGGCTTCGCCGCGGTCGGCCGCGGACGGCTCCGGCCGCGCGTCGAGGACCGACTCGCCGTGTTCCAGCACGCGCGCCAGCCAGTTGGGGAAGTCGGGTCGCATGGTGCGCTCACAGCCGCGGGTCCACGGGTTCGCTCTCCAGGGCCAGCACGCCGAACACGCACTCGTGGACCCGCCGCAGCGGCTCGCGGCGGACGAACCGCTCCAGCCCCTCGATTCCCAGGGCGAACTCGCCGGCGGCGAGCGACCGCTTGTGCGACAGCCCGCGGCCCCGCAGGCGAGTCAGGTTGTCCGGGGCGTCGTAGTCCGGGCCGTAGATGATCCGCAGGTACTCCGGCCCGCGGCACTTCACCGCCGGCTGGGCCAGCCCCCGCTTGCCCTTCAGGATCAAGTCGAGCGGCTTCACCACCATCCCCTCCCCGCCGCGGGCGGTCAGGGCCGTCCACCACCCGACGCCGGCCGCCACGCTGGCGGGGTCGGTCACGTCCACCATCTGGTACGCCGTCGCCAGCAAAACCTCTGGGTCCGCCCGGCACACCGCGGCCAGCGTGTCCAGGTGCCAGACGTGCGTTTTGTCCGTGTGAACCTTGCCCTCCGAGGCGAGCAGGTGGAACGGGGCCAGCTTCAGGTCGGTGAGCGCGTTCACCGGCCAGCAGTAGTGCCGGTAGGCGTCCACGAACTTGCCGACGCCCACCTCCCGCCGTGCCACCGCGTCCGCCACGCGCTCCAGGTCGGTTTTCGCGTCGCCGGTCAGCCGCGCACCCGCCGCGGCCAGCGATGCGACCGCCCGCGGCAGGGCCGCCCGCCCGGCCGCCCCGACCGCGGCGTACTGCGACTTCAACAACTCCTGGGCCTTCGCCGACCACGGCATCAGCTCGCAGTCCAGGCACACCCAGGCCGTGTTCAGCGAGTCCCACAGCCCGGCGGCGGTAATGGCCGTTCGCACCCGATCGAGCAACTGACGCTCCAGGTCCGTGTCGGTGAAGAACCGCCGGCCGGTGCGGGTGGTGACGATGCCCACCTCGCCGTCGAGGACACCGAACCGTTCGCGGGCCGCCGCCTCGTCCCGGCAGACGACGACCACCGCCCGTGACCCCATGTGCTTCTCCTCGCAGATCACCTGCGGGGCGCCCTGGGTGCGGTAGTAGGCGAACGCCTCGGCCGGGTGTTCGAGCAGCCCCGGCTCGCCGCTCGTCTCGCACGGCGACATGGTGGGCGGCAGGTACACCAGCCACTTCGGGTCGGCGGCGAACCGGCTCATCACTTCGAGCGCGGCGGTGGCGTGGGCCTCGCGGACCGTCACGCTCCCCCGCAACCGGGTGGTGACGATCCGCTTGCCGGTCACGTCCGCGGCGTCGAGCAGGTCGTCGTGGGCCTGCTGGGCGGTGAGCGGCGGGGTGGCTTCGGGCCGGAACGGCCGGGCCGGTTTGCAGTACGTCCGCACCGCCGGCACCGACGTGAACTCCCGCTCCGGCCACCGCAGGGCGGTGAGCTTGCCGCCGAACACGCACCCGGTGTCGATGTTCACCGTGTGGTTCAGCCACTCGGGTTCGGGCACCGGCGTGTGCCCGTACACCACCGCCGCCGGCCCGCGGTAGTCCGCCGCCCAGTTGGACCGCACCGGCAGGCCGAACTCGTCCGTCTCGCCGGTCGTCTCCCCGTACAGGCAGAAGTCTCGCACCTTGCCCGACCCGCGGCCGTGCATCTCCTGCTTCAGCCCGGCGTGCGCGACCACCAGCTTGCCGCCGTCGAGGACGTAGTGGCTGACCAGCCCGTCCAGGAACTCGGCCAGCGACTTCGTGAACACCGGCCGCACGTCGTCGGGGAGGGCGTCGATCTCGGCGAGCGACTCGGCCAGCCCGTGGGTGATCTGCACGTCCCGCCCGTTCAGCTTCTTGAGCAGCTTCATGTCGTGGTTGCCCGGCACGCACAGGGCCGAGCCGAACGTCACCATGTTGCGGACGATCCGCAGCGTGTCGAGCACCCGCGGCCCGCGGTCCACCAGGTCGCCGACGAACACCGCCTTGCGACCCTCGGGGTGAACGTAGCCGACGTTCGACCAGCCCGGCTCGTGCCCGGCGGTGGCGATCCGGCCGTAGCCGAGTTTCGCCAGCAGCTCCTCCAGCTCGGCGGCGCAGCCGTGAACGTCCCCGATCAGGTCGAACGGCCCGCGGTCGGCGGTCTTGTCGTTCCACAGCGGCACCCGCTCGACCACGGCGGCGGCGACTTCCTCCGCGCTTTCCAGGACGAACACGTGCCGGAACCCCTCCCGGCCCAGCCCCCGCAGCGACCGCCGCAGCTGCGCCCGCTGGTTGCGGATGACGTGCGGGCCGAAGCTGCGATCCGCCCGCCCGCGGTTCCGCTCCTGGCACACCTCCTCCGGCAGGTTCAGGACGACGGCCACCGGCAGGCAGTGGTACCTGCGGGCCAGTTCGACGAGCGGCTTGCGGGCCTCCGGCTGCACGCTGGTGGCGTCGATCACCGTCAGCTTGCCGAGCGCCAGCCGCTGGGCGGCGATGTGATGCACCAGGGCGAACGCCTCGGGCGTGACGGCCAGGTTGTTCTCGTCGTCGCTGAGCATGGCCCGGCAGCCGTCGGACGACACCACCTCGGTGGGGAGGAAGTGCTGGCGGGCGAACGTGCTCTTGCCCGCCCCGCTCGGCCCGACCAGCACGACGAGCGACAGCTTGGGGATGCGGATGGTCATGGGAGTTGGTGGGAGGTGTTCGAGGGCCGGGCTCGAACCGGCGTCCGATCGGGTGAGAGCCGATTGCTCTACCACTGAGCTACCTCGAACGAGACCTGGGGGCAGGGCTCGAACCTGCGTCCAGCCGGTGAAGAGCCGGCCGCTCTACCACTGAGCTACCCCAGGGGCACCGACCCCTCACGAGGTCGGCAGCTTCAACTTCTTCCCGGAGAACACGCCCATCTTCCGCAGCAGCAACGCCAACCCCGGATGACCGACTTCGACCCCGTGGACCAACTCCGGGGTCGGGCGGAATGGTTCTGCCACGCGATCCGGCCGCGGCTGGGTCCACCCTTTCTTGGACGGATCGACCCCGTGCCGTCGGCAGGCGGCCTCCACCTCCGGCCGGGTACATGACGCCGAACCGTCGAGTACCTCCCACGGCGGCGGCAGGTCGGCCCACACCGCCGTGTCCGGCTCCAGGCCGCCGCCGCTCGCCCGGTGCCACGCCGCCACGTCGGCCGCCATCAGCCGCAGCACCTTGCCGGGGCACAGGTGGTCGAGGGTGTCGTCCATGCCGGCGGCGTGCAGCACCTCGATCCAGCCCTCGCGGGCCTTGTTCCACGCCCCGGCGGTGGCGTTCCAGGTGGTCGAGTCGTCGCCGCGGCGGACGATCATGGTGGCCCGGTCGAACCGCGACTTCTCCCACACCTCGCGGAGCAGCCCTGAGATGCCGGTCAGCAGTCCGAACCACGCCGCCAACAGCCGGCCGAGGTACTCGTGCGGTAGGTGGCCGAGCACTTCCGCGGTCGGGTGGACGTGGGCGACAGCCCACCAGTTGGCGGTCGCCGACCCCCGGCAGCGGTCGAGCAGCATCTCGGCCACATCGTCGTAGGCGCGGGCCTGCGGGCCGTTGGTGAACACGCTCCGCAGGTTCGCCCGGGCGGTCAGGTAGGCGATGAAGCAGGCCGAATCGCGGTCGGCAACGAAGTCGTCGCGGCTGATCCGGGTGGCCAACCGGGACTTGGAGACGAGCGTGTACTCCCGCTTGCGAATCTCCCGCTCCAGGGTGGCGAGCTTCCGCTCCATCCGGAGCAACAGCCGGAACCGCTTGTTGTACTGCCGCTTCGACAGTTCCCCGAGGCCGACGCCAGCCCGTCCCTCGCGGTTCAGCCGGTCGGCCTTGAAGTCGCTCTCCCGAGGCGTCTTGGCGATCGCCCGCGAGGCGGTGACGATGTACGCGGTCACCGCCCGCGGGTCGTCGCACTCGGCGTCGGTCGGGGCGGCGGTCGTCGGGAACAACTGGCGGGCCGTGTGCATCTGGTTCGCCAGCCCGACCGGGCGGGCGAATTCGGTGGCCATCGAACTGACCCCCCACGACTGGCGGGTGAGGGCACCGTGGGCGGCTTGGTTGAGGACGCGAGCCTCCCGGCGGTCTAGCGACCCGGCCAGTTCCTGGCGGACCAACTCGGCTACCTCCTCGGGCCGGAGCCGGAGTGCGAGCGACGAATACAGGTCGTCCAGAAGTGCCATCGGTCATGTCCCTCCGTCTACCTACCCGTCCGAGCGTGTCGAACAGGATAGCTCATCGGCACGCGGGGTTCACTCGGAACCGCTCGCGGCGGATTCCGGCACCGCCCACGCATCTCGCAACGCCTTGTAGAACTTGGTCGCCGGCAGGCTGGGCGGGAGGGACGAACACTCGCCGGCGCCCATGTCCACCACCAGCCAGTTGCCGCCCTCGGCCTGGGCCACGTCCATGCTGAAGAACGGCGCGTCGAACCGCCCGGCCAGCCGCTCGAACGGCGTCCAGTCCACCGGGTTCGCCGGCTGCTCGTGGTAGTGCGAGGCGACCAGCCGCTTCCCGCGCCAGAAGAACAGGCGGTACTCCTCGGCCATCGGGTACTCGCGGGGGCTGGGGCCGCGGGACCGCAGCGGAATGTACTGCTTCACCACGAACCCGCGGTGGAACGCCTTCCCCTGCTCGGCCTTCAGCGCCGCGGCGACCTCCTCGAACCGCTCCCGCCCCGCCCCCTGCGGCACGAAACAGGCCTCGTGCCAGCGGTGCTTGGCCGACTTGATGTGGTCCTTCAGCACGAACGGCCCGTCGCCGAGGGTGCGGCTGCGGCTCCAGGCGAGGTACTCGTCCGGCGTGTCCGTCCACACCGCCGGCGGCGACGCCTTGCGGACCTTCGGGTAATAATTCGGGAAGTACGTCACCTCCGCGTACTGCTCGGGCGTGCTGACGAGCCGATGCCCGCGGGACGCCAGGGTGTCGTAAAGCTGACGGTACACGGCCTCCGGGACGATCCACCCGCGATACAGGAGCGGCCCGCCGTCGCCGTCCGGCAGCTGCCGCACCGCCGCCTCCGCCCCCTCGTGCGACAGCACGTCCTCGGCGAGCAGCAGGCAGTCGAACCCGAGCGACGTCGCGGCGTCGAACTCGTGCTCGAACACCGGGTCGGGCAGCTTCTTCATCACCCCGCTCCGCGGGAACAGCAGCTTCATCGGGCGTCTCGTTGGTGAGCGATCCGGGTGAACACCCCCAGCTGCGTCGGCGGGCCGTGGTCCGGGTGTTCGGCTCCCACCGGCAGGAACCGCACCGCGTACCCGAACCGGCTCGCCACGGCGGTCGCCCACGCCTGGAACTCTTCGCGCGTCCACTCGAAGCGGTGGTCGGCGTGGCGGAACGCCCCGGCGGGCAGGGTGTCCCACGTCACGTTGAACTCGCGGTTCGGGGTGGTCAGCACCACCGTGCCGGGCCGGGCGAATTCGAACAGCACCCGCTCGAACGCCCGCAGCCGGGGCGGGTCCAGGTGTTCGACCACCTCGACCACCGCGGCGGCGTCGAACCCATCCAGCCGCCGGTCCCGGTACATGAGCGAGCCGTGCATCAGCTTCACCCGCCTCGCCTGGGCGTCGGGTAACCGCTCCAACTTCAGCCGGCGGGCGGCGACTTCCATGGTGCGGACGGACACGTCCATCCCCAGCACCTCCTCGAACTGCCGGTCCTTGAGCAGCTCGCGGATCAGCTTGCCCTCGCCGCACCCCAGGTCGAGCACCCGCTTCGCCCCGCTCGCTCGCAGGGCCGCCACCACCGCCCCGAGCCGTTGGTCGTTCAGGCTGATCGGCTTTTCCAGCCGCTCCTCGGCGCGCTCCTTTTCGGGCGTTTCATCGTCCTCCGGTTCCTCATCACCCACCAGACGGCTGAGGGCCAGCTTGTACAGGCTCGCCCGGTTGCCCAGGTAGCGGCGGGCGATCTCGTCCTTCGCCGGGTGGCGGGCCAGCCACCCCTCGCCCTTCGCCAGCAGCTTCTCCATCTCGTCGTGCCCGACGTAGTAGTGCTTGCGGGCGTCGAACACCGGGATCAGGACGTACAGGTGCGACAGCACCTCCGACAGCGGGAGGGTGTGCCGCAGCGTGACCGCGAAGTACGGGCTGTCGCCCCACTCCGGGAACGTCTCGTCGAGCGGGTGGCGGACGGCCTCGACTGCGTACCCCAACGGCTCGAACACCGCCCGCAGGAACGCCTCGCCGCCCCGCACCGGCAGCACGTCGAGTTGCACTTCGAGCGGGATCGGGGTCGTCACCAGTTCCGGGCGGTCCTTGCACCGGCCTTGCAGGGCCGACCCGAACACCTGGGCGATGGCCACGCTCAGGAACGACGACGCGACGTAGGGGCGGTCGTTGACGTACTGGGCGAGCAGGAAGTCCTGGTCCGGGTTCCGGCCCCGCACCAGCCCGACGGCGTCCACGTCGAGCAGCAGGCAGGCGGTGCAGCGGTCGTCGCCGACCTCGGAGTAGTAGGCGTGGGCGCGGCCGAAGCTGAGGTTGAACGACTGGAACTTGTCCGGGTGCTTGTGCAACAGGTAGCCCAGGTCGGTCGCCGGGCGGCGGGTGGTGGTGATCGACAGCAGCATGGGCGACTCGGCCCTCGGGCCGGCGGGGCGGTTTCGGGGAAGGACACCGGGCGGCGGGCGATGTTCACCCCGGCGGGGGCATCGACCGTTTTACCCGGCCCGGCCGGGCGGCGGAACAAGCTGGCAACGGTGATTGTCCTGTGCCAGACAGGGCGGTAAACTCTTCCCCACCTGCCCAGGCTCGTCCGACCCCCGCAGCACATCATCATGAACCGCCCATCCGCCTGGTTGTTGTCCGCCCTGGTCGCGCTGTTGGCGGTCGCCGCCCCGGCCGCCGCCCAGTCGTACACCTGGAACGCCCCGAACACTGGCACCTGGGCGGACCCGCTGAACTGGACCGGCGGGGTGGCCCCGCCGTCCGACGCCACCACCGAACTCACGTTCGCCGCGTCCGGGGCGAGCAGCTACACCGCCACCAACAACGTCGCCAACCCGTTCCTGCTGCGGCGGATCACGCTGAACAACACCGGCACGGGCACCATCACCGTCGCCCCGGCGGCCGGCGGGGGGGCGATCACCTTCGCCGCCGCCGACTCGGAGGTGTTCAACCTCGGCTCCGGCGACGTCACCCTCTCGACCCCGCTGAACCTGGCCGTGAACACCCTGTTCCGCGGCACCGGCACCGGCACCGTGACGGTGAGCGGCCCGGTGACCGACGGCGGCGGCGGGTTCGGGCTGAACCTGGCCGGGGCCGGCACGTACACGTTCGCCGGCGGCGGGGCGAGCAGCGTCAACTTCCTGCGGGCCACCTCGGGCACCACCCGCATCACCGCCGGCGCCTGGACGCTGGCCGGCACGGCCACCACCGACGCCACCGCCGCCCTCGTCGTCGGCCGCGTCTCCGGTTCGACCGCCGCGTTCCAACTGACCGGCGGGGCGACGCTGACCAGTCCGGGGAACCTGGTGTTCGGGGAGGGGGGCGCCTCGACCGGCACCGGGCAGATCAGCGGCACCGGCACGACCGTGACCGCCACCGGGGCGACCACCGGGCAGTTGGTGGTGGGAAGCAGTGGCACCGGCTCGCTGACCGTTTCGGGCGGGGCGGTGGTGAACACCCGGCTGGGGGTGATCGGGCGGAACGCCGGGTCGTCCGGGGCGGTGATAGTGGACGGGGCCGGATCGACGTGGACGACCGCCGCCCTGACGGTCGGCAGCAGCGGCGGCGGCACCCTGACCGTGCAGGCCGGCGGGGCGGTGAACCCGGGGTCGCTCACGGTGGTCGCCACGGCCGCCGGCACCGGCACCGTGACCGTCACCGGGGCGGGGTCGCAACTGGTCACGCCGGGCACGGGCAACATCGCCACCCAGGCGGGCGGCAACCTGACCGTGTCCGCCGGCGGGCTGGTGAGCGGGCAGAACGTGTCCCTCAGTTCGTTCGGCACCGCCGGCAGCAGCGCGCTGGTGGACGCCGGCACCCTGACCGCCCGCGGCACCCTCACCGTGGCGAGCGGCGGGACGGGCGCGCTGACCATCCAGAACGGGGGCGTGGTGTCGGTCGCCGGCAACGCGTTCGTCGGCCTCGCGGCCACCAACGTCGGCACGGTGACGGTTTCCGGCGCGAACTCGAAGCTGCAGGGGACGGGGGCGACGACCTTCCTCATCTTCGGCGGCGGGTCGGGGGCCGGCCGCGGGGACCTGACCGTACAGGCCGGCGGGGCGGTCAGCAACGTCGGCACGCAGGTGACGTTCGCCCAGGACAACGGCTCGACCAGCACGTCGGTGGTGGACGCCGCCAGCCTGACGGCGACCGGCGCCCTGTCCATCGGCCAGGCCGGGACCGCCACCCTGACCGTGCGGAACGGCGGCACCGGAACCGCCGCCGCCGTCGTGCTCGCGTCCAACACGACCGGGAACGGCACGCTCACCGTCACCGGCGCCGGGTCGTCGGTGACGGCCACCGGCGTCATCCGGCTGGCCGGGTTCGGGACGACGCCCGGCGGGACGGGGGTGTTGAACGTGCAGTCCGGCGGGGCGGTGACGGCCGGCGGGCTGTTCGTCCTGTACGCCGGCGGGACGGCGAACGTGACCGCCAGCTCGCTCACCGTCGGCGGGCTGGCCCACGGCACGGCCGCGTCGGCCGGGGTCGTCGCCCTCGCCGGCAGCGGGGAGGTGACGATCACGAACGGGCTAGGGGCGACGTTCGCCGGGGTGATCCGCGGGGCCGGCACGGTGACGAAGACCGGCCCCGGCGTGCAGGCGTTCGCCGGCCCCAACCTCTACACCGGCGGCACCACCGTCAACCAGGGCACGCTGCTGGTGACGAACACCACCGGCAGCGGCACCGGCAACGGCGGCACCACGGTGAACGCCGGCGGCACCCTCGGCGGCACCGGGCGGGTGGCCCCCACCCTGGGCGGAACGCCGGTCATCGTGACGGTGAACGCCGGCACCCTGCAAGCCGGCGGCACGCCCGCCGCCGCCCCCACCCGCACCGACACCCTCACCATCACCCAGGGGCTGACGTTCGACGGCGCCGCATCTCTGCGGACCACCGTGGGCCAGTCCGGCGGGGTGGGGGCGGCCGGGAAGATCGACCTGGCAACCGGCGCCGGCCGGCTCGCCCGCAACACCGGCGGGGCGACCACCGACGTGTTCACCGTGCGGCTGACCGACGACGGCACCCTGGACCGATCCGGGGTGAGCTACACGGTCACGGTGCTCACCTACTTCACCCTCGACCCCGGCAGCCTGAGCGAGTTCACCAACCAGCCGAACCCGACCCACTTCGCGGCGGCGGCGGAGAACTTCACCTTCTCCGGCACCCCGCTCATCAGCCTGAGCGGCGGCAACCTGTCCATCACCTTCACCCCGGTGCCCGAGCCGACGGGCGTGCTGGCGGTGGCGGCGGTCGGGTTGGGCCTCGCCGGGTGGCGGCGCCGCCGGAAGTGAAACCAGACACCCCCTACTCGGTCGTATTCCTCGGGGTTTCGGTTCTTCGGCCTGAAGGGCCGGGATCCCTCAGCCCAGGGCGAGGAGCGGAGCGACGACGCCCTGGGCTGAGGGATCCCGGCCCTTCAGGCCGAAGACACGACCCTTCCCACCGCGACCGGATTTCGACGGACCAGCCGGATCGGCCTTCGCACCCCGGTACCACTACCGCACCAGTTCCACCCGCGTCTCGCCGAGCCGCACGTACACCGCCTCCTGCGCCAGTTCCCGCCGCAACTGCCGCACCGCCCCGCGGAGCCGGTCCAGCTCGTCCGGGCGAAAGCTGATGACCACCGGCCGCACCCGCTCCCGCACCAGCCGGCCGCCGTCGTCCACCCAGCACCCCTCCTGCGGCTCGCCCAGCGTGGCCCCGCCGAACGGCGTCACCAGCCCGGCCAGCGCCTGATCCCACGTCGCGGCCGGGAACGACCGCCCGGCGTTGTCCGCCAGCGGCAGGTACACCGTCGCCTCGACGTGCGTGGCGGTCGGTTCGGCCGTGCTTGATGGAGTGTTCACCAGCGCCGCGGCCAGCAGCAACGCGAACGCCCCGGTCGCCGCCACCCCCCGCCAGTCGTGGACCCGCAGCCAGCGGTCCCGCACCCGCTCCCACCCCGCCGGCAGGTCGGCCGGGTTCCACGTCAGCATCCGGCGGTTGAGCGGCACGTTCCCTCGCACCGCCAGCACCAGCATCGCCACCGACAGGATGAGCGACCCGCACACCAGCACGAACGGCCAGCCGGCGGTGAGCGCTAGCAGCGGCAGGGTAGTCGCGAGCTGAGCGAGCTGCGCCCACTTCGCCCCCACCCGCATGTACGGGTCGATGGCCTGGAACCACTCGGCGAACGCCCGGCCGGGCACCTTGTCGTAGCACGGGGCCATCCACAGGTACACGGCGATGCCGAAGAAGAACGCGGCCGGCAGGAGCGCGAGGCCAAAAAGAGCGGTGAGAAGCACGGGAACGCCTCCGGGGCTGGTGGTGACACTCACAGGACCGCGGCGACCCGCTTCTTCAGCTCCGGCGGGCAGTCGGGGAACTCGTCCAGGCGGGGCCACTCCTTCGGGAACTTCCGCCGCACCGTCACCTGCAGCGACACGATGGTGTAGATGCCGCGGCCGTACTGGTAGGTGCGGGCCGAGCTGACCTTGCCGTCCACCACGTTGCCGGGGTTCTTGTCCCGGATGACCTCCTGGGCGGCGCGGATGCCGTCGATCGTCTCCGGGTCGCACACGCCGGTCGGGGCGACGTTCCGCATCCGCTCCCGCTGGTGCGGCGGCAGCTCCACGGAGGCGTCGCCGACCTTCCGCAGCAGGAACTGCACCAGCAGGATGTCCTCCCGGCTGCCGTTCGCGCCGCCCTGGCCTACCGGCGCCTCGACGTTGAAGTACAGGGGGATCTGCGGGTTCGACGGTCGGGGTGCGAGCACGTGCATGACGGGGTCCTCCGGTGGGGTCAGTTGATCGGCGCCACCGCCGGCGGCGGGGCGACACCTCCTTGATCCGCGGCGGGGCGAACCCGCGCCAACATTTCTCGACTCGGTTCCGGCTCCTCGACCCCGCCAAGTTCGTTGGCACATCCGCCGACGGGTCCGGATTCCCTCGGACAGACCGCTCGTCGCCCCGACCGATCACCCATTCGAGGAATCTGATGTCGCGCACCCGTTCCGCCCGCTTCACCCCGTCCGTCGAAACCCTGGAGGGCCGGCACACGCCGGCGGTGACGGCCGTGTTCAACCCCGGGGTCGGCGCCCTGACAGTGTTCGGCGACAGCGCCGACAACCAGATCGTGGTCAGCCGCGACGCCCTCGGCGTCATCAGCGTGAACGGCCAGGTGCCGCTCGCCGGCGGCATCCCCGGCGGGTTCCCGACGGTGTTCAACACGCGGACGATCAGCGTGTTCGGCCAGGCCGGGAACGATTCCATCCGGCTGGACGAGGCGAACGGCCCGCTGCCCGCCGCCCAACTGTTCGGCGGGAGCGGCAACGACACCCTGGTCGGCGGGAGCGGCAACGACGCCCTGCACGGGCAGGACGGGAACGACACGCTGAGCGGCGGGGCCGGGGCCGACTTCCTGCTCGGCCAGTCCGGGGACGACGTAATGTTCGGCGGGAACGACGCCGACCAGATGTTCGGCGGCAGCGGCAACGACACCGCCGACGGCGACCGCGGGGACGACACCGCGTTCCTGGGCGACGGTAACGACCTGTTCGTATGGGATCCGGGCGACGGCAGCGACAAGGTGGAAGGCGAGGCCGGGTTCGACACCATGCTGTTCAACGGCAGCGGGGCGGACGAGGTGATGGAGGCGTCGGCGAATGGCTCCCGCCTGCGGTTCACCCGCGACGTGGGCAACATCGTGATGGACACCGACGGCGTCGAGCGGGTGGACGTGCAGGCGCTCGGCGGGGTGGACACCATCACCGTGAACGCCCTGACCGGCACCGCCGTGCAGGAGGTCCGTATCGACCTGGAGGCGGTGAAGGGCGGCGGGGCGGCCGACGACAAGACCGACCGGGTGATCGTGAACGGGTCCGCCGGCGACGACTTCGTGGACGTGCTCGCCTCCGGCGGCCAGGTGTTCGTGCTCGGGCCGACATTCGTGACCGTCGAGGGGGCGGCGGCGGCGGACGAGCTGGCGATCAACGCCCTCGGCGGGGACGACCGCATCGAGGCCGGGGGCGTGCCCGCCGGGCTGATGACGTTCACCCTGGACGGCGGGGCCGGGGACGACGACCTGAGCGGCACCGCCGGGAACGACGTGTTGATCGGCGGGACCGGCGACGATTTCGCCGACGGCCGCCGCGGGGATGACGTGATCCTGCTGGGCGCCGGCGACGACATCACCTTCTGGCGGGCCGGCGACGGCAGCGACATCATCGAAGGCGGGGCCGGGCGGGACGCCCTTTCGGCCAGCGGCTCGACGGCCAACGAACAGGTCGCGCTGTCGGCCGTCGGCACCCGCTTCCGGTTCACCCGCGACGTGGACAACGTGGTCCTCGACGCCGGCGACCTGGAATCGGTCTCGTTCTTCTCGTTCGGCGGGGCGGACACGATCACCGTGAACGACCTGGTCGGCACCGGGGTGGATCGCATCGACCTGAGCCTGTTCGACTTCGGCACCCCCGGCGGGAACACCGACACCGTCGTTGTGAACGGCTCCGCCGGCGACGACCAGATCACGGCGAGTTCGGCCAACGGCGTGGTCACGGTGGGCGGGCTGGCGGCCGAGATCCGCATCACCGGCACCGAGCCGGCCGGCGACCGGCTGCAGATCAACGGCCTGGGCGGGAGCGACGCCATCGACGCCACCGGGCTGGAACCGACGCGGATGCGGCTGTTCGCTGACGGCGGCGACGGTGACGACGTGCTGCTCGGCGGCGACGGCGACGACGTACTGAGCGGCGGCGACGGGGCGGACGTGATCTTCGCGGGAAGCGGGGACAACGTGGCGTTCGGCGGGGCCGGGGACGACGTGCTCCGCGGGGAAGAGGGCGACGACGTACTCGACGGCGGGGTGGGCGACGACATCCTCATCGGCAACGCCGGCGACGACGTGCTGCTGAACGGCGAGGTGGTGTTCGACGAGTGACGATGTCGAGCGGCGTCACGTGAGTGACCCGAGTCCGCGACGGCACCTCGGGCCGCTCACGCGGCTCCGCTCGACGATGCCGGCCTCACACGGCCACACTTTTTTCTGGAGTTCAGCCATGTCTGTCGCAGGCGACGTGATCGAGAACCCGGTGACGGGCGAGCGGGCGGTGGTCGTCATCGGCACCGCCGAGACGAACGGCGAGTTGCTGGGGGTGGACCTGTTCGTCCGCCCCGGCGGGGCGGTGATGGGCGAGCACTACCACCCGGCGATCGAGGAGCGGTTCACCGTCGTCCGCGGGCGGTTGAACTACCGGCTGAACGGCAAGGCGGGCGTCGGCTCGCCCGGCGACACGTTCGTCGTGCCGGCCGGCATGACCCACCAGTGGTGGAACGCCACCGCGGACGAGGTGCAGGTGCGGATCGAGGTGCGGCCGGCGGCCCGGTTCGAGGCGTGCATCCTGAACGCGTTCGGCCTGGCCCAGGACGGCAAGGTGAACGCCCAGGGCATGCCGCACCTGCTGCAACTGGCCGTGTTCGCCCGCGAGTTCGACGACGTCATCCGGTTCACCGGCCCGCCGCGGTGGGTGCAGCGGCTGCTGATCGGCGTACTCGCCCCGCTCGCCCGGCTGCTGGGGTACAGGGGGAACAACCCGGAGTACCTGACCCGGCGGGCGACGGCGGCCGTCCCGCCGCCGACACCCGCACAGTCGGGCGTGTGGTCGCTCGGCGGGTGAGCGGCCGTGTTCTGCTCGCTCCGCGAGCGGACAGTCCGAACCCGCTCGCGGAGCGATCAGAACACGGCTCGACCTACGGCCGCTCGCCCGCCATCTGCTCGGCCTCGTCCAGCGCCCGCCGGAACTTGGCTTTGTGCGGGTCGAGGCGGACGGCCTCGCGGTGGCAGCGGAGGGACTCGTCCAGCCGCTCGGCGGTGAGGAGGCAGTTGCCCAGGTTGTGGTACACCACCCCGCGGTCCGGGCGGATGCTCAGCGCCACCCGCAGGAAGCCGATCGCCTCCTCCGCCCGCCCGTGCCGGTGCAGGGTGGTGCCGAGGGTGAGGTTGATCCAGAAGTGGGTCGGCGCCCGCCGCTGGGCTTCCCGGATCAGTTCGAGGCCCTCCCGGCCGTCCACCAGCCGGCCGACGCGGGCGAGCAGCAGCGGGGTCATGGTGGCCGGGTCCGTCTCGGCCATCCGCTCCCGCAGCCGGGCTTGCAGCTCGGGCATCGGCAGCCGCATCGAGATGCCCCGCAGGAACTGCGTCCACTCGGCCGGCTCGGCCTGCTTCGTGATCGCCCGCAGCCTGGCCGCGTCGGTCTTGCCGACCCACGCGCAGAAGTTGATGGCGGACACCAACTGCTCGCGGCTGGCCGACGCCTTCACCCGCCGCACCAGCTCCGCCTCGTCGCCCCCGTCCAGGTCCAGGCCGTACTCCCGGATCGCCTCGCGGTACGCCACGTTCGCCGCCTCCCGCCCCTGGCCCGGCTCGTCGCTGTCCGTCACCCGGTCGAGTAGGAGGTCGTCCAGCCGCTCGGCCAGCTTCAGCTCCCGTTCGGCCTGCTCCACCTCGGGCCGCACGTCCTCCAGGCCGAACTCGTCCACCTCCTGCCGCGCCCGGCCGAGCATGTCGGCCGAACTCGCCCACTGGAACCGCTCCCACAGGGCCGGCATCTGGGCGAGCGCCCCCCGCACCCGCACCGCGGCCTGTTGCCGCCGCGACTCGTGTTCGCCCCGCTGGTGGTCGAGCCACCACGCCCCGCCGACGGTCGCCACCAGCAGGGCGAACAGGAGGGCGACGATGGCCGCCTCCCGAGGGTTCCGCCGCGCCCAGCGGACCGCCGCCCCGAGCGTGCCCACCGGCCGTGTGCTGATCGGCTCGCCCGCCCGCCAGCGGGCCAGGTCGTCGGCCAGGGCGGCGGCGCTCGGGTAGCGGTCGCCCGGCTCCTTCGCCAGGCAGGTGAGGCAGACGGTTTCCAGGTCGGCGGGCACGCGGGGGTTGAGCAGCCGCGGGCGCTTCGGCTCCTGCTCGGCCACGGCCGTCAGGGTGGCGAGCGGGGTGTCGGCCAGGAACGGCGGCACACCGGTGAGCAGCTCGTAAAGCACCGCCCCGAGGCCGTACACGTCGGTGGCGGTGGTGACCGCCCGCCCGCCGCGGGCCTGCTCCGGGGCGATGTAGCTGGGCGTGCCGACGACCGCCGTGTCGAGCGCCGTCTCGGCCGCCGGGTCGAACCGCTTGGCCAGCCCGAAGTCGCACACCGCCGGCTGCCCCGCCTCGTCCAACAGGATGTTGCTCGGCTTCAGGTCGCGGTGCAGCACGCCCCGCTGGTGCGCGTGGTGGACCGCCCGCGCGACCACCTCCACCAGTTTCGCGGTGGTGCGGACGTCCGCGATCGGCCGCCCCGCCCGGTCGGCCAGGCTGCCGCCGGGGTACAGCTTCATGCTGAAGAACGGCACCCGCCCGGCCTCGCCCACCTCGTACACCGGCACGATGTGCGGGTGGTCCAGCCGGGCCATCGCCTCCGCCTCGCGGCGGAAGCGGTCGAGCACGTCGGCCAGCCGCAGGCCGGGCAGCAGCGTCTTCACCGCCACCTTGCGGCCGACGGCCAACTGGCGGGCCTCGTACACCACCCCCATCCCGCCGCGGCCGAGTTCGCCCAGCAGTTGGTAGCCGGGCAGGTCCGGCGGGGCCGCCGACACCACCGCCGGTCGGCCGAACGAGCCGGTCGGACGGTCCGCCTTCACCAGCCGCGACCGCAGCCCCTCGGCCAGGTCGGGGAACCGCCTCAGGTAGTCGGCCGGGTCGGCCTGACGCCGCCACCGCCCGCTCAGGACGAACTCGTCGGCGACCAGCTCTAGCAGGGCGTCGCGGTCCTCCTCCAACTCCGGGAACCGCTCCAGGTACTCCTCCACCCGCGCCGGCTCGCCCCGCCGCAGGCGGAAGTCCAGGTCGATGTGGACCAGTTCGAACAGCAGCCGCGGGCGGGCGGCCGGCGGGTCCGGCACGAAGTCGGCGATGTCCGGCCGGTCCGGCCCCCGCCATGCCGCCTCGAATTCGCCGACCACCTGCTCGAACGCGGCGGACGGGCCGTCGATCATTGCCGTCGTGTTCCGCATGGCTCACACCAAATCGGGTTGATGGCGGACTGTAGCCGGGGTCTGTGACCCCGGCCCGGCCTCACAGAGGCCGGCTACAGACGGACTGTAATCCGGCATCACCCCTCCGCCTGGAGGCGGCGGAGGTGCTTTTGCACCCGCTCGCGGATGCGGTGGACGCTCCGCAGCGCCCGCCCCAGCTGTAGGCTGATCTCCGCCGCCGAGTGCCCTTGCAGGCTCAGTTCCAACACCGGCCGGTCGTCGGCGTCCACCGCCCGGAACAGCCGCTCCACCGTCTCGGCCAGCGCCGCCGCCTCGTCCGGCGACGGGTCGCGGTTCAGCCCGCCGGCCCACGACCCGTCGGCGGCGGCCGGGTCGTACACCTCGCGGCGGACGTCCCGCCGGCCGGCCTGCAGGTACGCCACCCGGTCGGCGCACTTCCGCAGGGTGATAACGGTGAGCAGCCCCCACACCCCCGGCCAGCCGTGCAGTTCGTACCCGCCGTCCCGCTGGCGGACGAAGAAGCTCTTGAACGCCGACTGCACCACCTCTTCGGGGTCCACCCGGTGGGCCAGCCGCTGGCCGAACTGGCGGCGGGTGAGGGCGACCAGCCGGCCGGCGTACTTCACGAACACTTCACGGGCGGCGGCGTCGGTGTTCGACTCGAACAGGTCCATCACCGCCTCAAACGAGTCCGTCGCAGTCATCACAACCCTCGGTCGGGTGGGGCGGGCGGCGTCCCACGGGGGACAATGCGGGCGGCGGGCGAAAACGGCACGACTGGCCGGAAGTGCGGCCGGCGGGCGGGGGCGAACGGTGGCAATACCGGGGGGGCGGGATCTGTCTTACACGCGGTTCTTCGGGCGGCATTCCAGGCGAATTGAACCGACCTGAAACCGCCGGCCGATTTTCCGACACCGGATCGGGGCTGGGCAGTTGGCACATCCGACGGCCGACGCGGATGTCCTCTCACGGGCGGGGTGGCCGCCCACAGGGGAACGATCGTGTTGCAGCTTTCACAAGACGCCCGACCGCTCCGTGTGGCCCTCGGGGACGTTCCGCCCGACGCCGTTCTGCTCGTCGGGTTGAACGGGTCGGAGAGCCTGTCCGGGTTGTTCGCTTACACCCTGTCGCTGATCACGCCGGTGGACGCGCCGCTGCGGTTCGCGGACGTGCTGGGCAAACCGGCGGCGGTGGCCCTCGACCGGGACGCGGCCGGCACCCGCCACCTGCACGGGGTGGTGCGGCGGCTCCGGCACACCCGCCGCGACGCCCGGTACGCCCACTACCAGGCCGAGCTGGTGCCCGCCCTGTGGCGGCTCACCCGCGTGTCCCGCAGCCGCATCTTTCAGGGGAAGACGGTCCCGGAGATCGCCCGCGAGGTGATCGGCGGGCTGTACGCCCCGGACCTCGACCTGCGGGCCGAATACCACCCGCGGAAGGCGTGCGCCCAGTACCGCGAGTCGGACTTCGCCTTCCTCAGCCGGCTGCTGGAGGAGGAGGGCATCTACTACTACTTCACGCACACCGCCGACGGGCACCAGCTCGTCCTGTCTGATCACCCGCACGGGCACCGGCCGACGCCGGGCGAGCCGCTGTCGTTCCAAGACAACACCCGCTTGACCGACGGCCAGGTGACGCTGTGGGAGAAACAGCAGGAGTTGCGGACCGGCGGGGTGGAGTTCACCGACCACTGGTTCGAGCTGCCGGCCAACAACCTGTGGGCGACCCAGCGGGCGGAGGAGCCGGTGGCGGCGGGGGCGGAGACCCACGACCCGCGGCTCGGCGGCATGGACAAAGCGACGGCCACCGACCACCCGTGGGGCGGTGCCCACTGGCGGGACGGCGTCGCCCCCGGCGGGGCGGACCAGCCGGCCGACCTCGACCCGTTGTTCAAAGACAACACCCGCATCGCCCGCGTGCGGCTGGACCAGGAGCAGGCCGGGGCGGTGCGGATCGACGCGGCGAGCACCTCCGCCCGGCTGACGGCCGGGCACAAGTTCACCCTGAGCGGGCACTTCGACGCCGACGGCGAGTACGTGGCGGTGGCGGTGCGGCACGCCGCCACCTGCCCGGCGGCGGACAGCGACGGCGTCCCGTTCACCTACTCGAACAGCTTCGAGTGCCAGCCGCTCGACCTGCCGTTCCGCCCGCAGCGGATGACGCCGCGGCCGGCCATCCACGGCACGCAAACCGGGGTGGTAGTGGGGTCGGAGAACGCGGAGATCGACCCGGACAAGTACGGGCGGGTGAAGGTGTGGTTCCGCTGGGACCCGGACGGGCAGCGGGGGCTGGACACGTCCTGCTGGGTGCGGGTGGCCCAGGCGTGGGCGGGCAAGCGGTGGGGCACGCAGTTCGTGCCGCGGGTGGGGGACGAGGTGGTGGTGGCGTTCGAGAACGGCGACCCGGACCAGCCGCTGGTCATCGGCAGCGTGTACAACGCCGACAACATGCCGGTGTTCCCGCTGCCGGCGAACAAGACGCAGAGCGGCATCCGCACGCACAGCAGCCCCGGCGGGGACACCGGCACGTTCAACGAGATCAAGTTTGAGGACAAGACGGGCGAGGAGGTGATCGCCATCCATGCCCAGAGGGACATGACCACGACGGCCGAGAACAACCACACCGGCGTCATCGGCACCAACCCGAAGGCCAACCCGCGGAAGAGCGGCACGTCCACCACCACCACTTTCGGGGACGTGAAGAAGACGATCACCAAGGGCGACTTCTCGTTCACCGTGGCGGCCGGCAAGTCGGACACGTTCGTGAAGGGGCCGGTGACGGAGACCTACGACGACACGCAGACGACGACGGTGACGAACGCCATCGACATCAGCTCGAAGGCGTCGCACATCCACCTCACCTCGCCGTCCGAAATCCGGCTGACGGTGGGCGGCAGCACCCTCACCATCCTGCCCAGCAGCATCGTGCTGAACTCGCAGTTCATCCACTTCGAGGCGACGGACACGCTCAGCGGTAAGGCCCCGCACGTGAAGTTCGAGGGGACGGCCGACGCCCTGGTCACGTCCCCGGCCGTGACCGTCCACGGGGACAACACGGTGGACGTGAACGCGGCCGAGGTGAACGTGGCCGGCAAAGCGCAAGCGGTCATGTCCGGCGGCGGCGGCGGGCAGGCGGTGAAGTGCGACGGCGGGCAGGTGGCGGTGTCCGGCAAGGCGATCACGTCCAAGGCCGACGGCACGCACACCATCAAGGGGTCTCTGGTGAAGATTAACTGACGCGGGGGGGATTTCCCATGCCGGTGACGGAATTCTTCGAGGGCCAGCTCGCCCAGCTCCGCGAGTTCATGGCCGACCCGGCGCAGCCCGGCCGGGTGGTGCGGGTGGATGCGGACCTGAAGCCGGTGCTGCTCAAGATGCTCCGCGGGCTGGACGCCGACCCGACGGTGCCGCACATGCTCATCGGCTCGGGCACACGGTACGACACGCGGGACGAGTTCTTCCTCGGCATCCTGGACGACCTGGAAGGGGCGGTGGCGACGGCGGCCGACGAGCTGCGCGAGGCCGGCGTCCACGTGCCGTTCCGCCGGGCCGACCTGACCGGCGACCTGCCCGAGAACCGCGTGACGCTGTACCTGTCGTCGCTGGCCGAGGCGCTGCCGGACGACGCCGGTTCGGTGGTGCTGGTGCTCGACCCGGACGGCGTCGCCGACGCTGCCGGGTTCCGCGCGTCGCTGGCGTGGCTGGCGAAACACCTGTGGTCGGCGTGGGCGAAGGTGCTGGTGCTCGACGACCGGCTGATGCCGGAAACGGCCGGCATCGAAGCGCTCACCGACCGCATCGGCGTGCAGACGTTCCACCTGCCCGCGGACGAGTTCGAGCGGCAGCTGCGGGAGGCGGTGCGGTCGGACGGGTCGCTCTCGGCCACCGCCCGCCGGCAGTACACCGGCATGCTCGGCGGGTTCGCCCTCGCCCGCTCCGACTACGCCCTGGCCGCCGAGTGCTACTCGCAGCAGGTGGAACTGACCGCCCTGGACGGCGTGCCGAACGAGACGGCCCAGGCCCGGTACTGCCTCGGCAACGTGCGGCTGGCCGAGCAGGACTTCGCGGCGGCCGAGGCCGAGTACGCCGCGGCGCTGGAGGTGGCGCTGGCCAACGACCAGACGTCACTCGCCGGGCTGGTGCTCACCCAGCTCGGCGTGGCCCTCTCGCGGCAGGACCAGCCGGAAGGCGCGGCCGAGTGTTTCCGCGTGGCCCGAGACGCGTGCCGAGTTGTCGGGCTGGTGCCGCTGCTGGCGTTCGCCCTCGACGCCGAGGCCGACTGCCACCGGCGGGCGAAGGCGTGGGCCGAGGCCGAGCGGTGCTGGGGCGAGGCGCTGGCGGTGTACGCCGGCATCACCGCGGCCGAGTTCGCCGACGTGCGGCAGGCCGGCCGGCAGGACGTTCAGCACAAGCTGGACGCGCTGGCGAAGGAGGCCCGGCGGGGTGGGCGTGTCGGGCTGTTCAGCCGGGGGGGGGCGTGATGCCGTCACCAGCCACGACCGCCGCCGTCAGCAAGGCGACCGAGAAGCTCGCCCGGGGGGCGCAAACGGCGAACGCCGAGAACTCCGCCGGTCCGGGGCCGCACGCCGCCACCGACGTGTGGGCCCGCACCTGGGACGGGATGAAGACGCCGGCCGGGGCGGGCGGGGGAATGGCGGGGACGGCGGTGGCGGCCAGCCCGGTCGTGGCGTTCCTCGGCAGCAACCTGCTCGGCCCGGCCGTCAGCACGGCCAGCAAGGCGGCCGGCGGCGGCGGCGCGCTCGGCCTGGCCGTGGCCGCGTACCAGGCGGTGGGCACCGCCCAGGGGCTGTGGGCCGGGATGGACAAGAAGTGGCACGGGGCGAGCGTCGGCGAGGGGTCGAAGCAGCAGTTGGACGAGGTGTGGGACCAGTTGAAGACGCTGTTCCACGCCGGCGACGGGCAGGCCCCGCAGGGGGTGATGGGGCATTTCGGCGCGCTCACCGGCGTCATCACCGGGGTGGAGCAGTTGCTCAGCGTGCTGGTGTCGGCCATCCCGTCGCCGGCCCTGCCGGCCATGCGGGTGATGGACGTGGACGTCGGCCTGCCGCACGCGCACGGCCACCCGCCGAACATCCCCGGCCCCGGCCCCATCCCGAGCACCGGCCCGGTCATCCCCATCCCGTATGTGTCCGGGGCGGCGACGGTGCTCATCAACGGGATGCCGGCCGCCCGGTGCGGGGACATGGGCCTGGGCGTGTGGTGCGGCGGGTACTTCCCGCTGTTCGAGATCTTCCTCGGCTCGTCGTCGGTGTGGCTGGAGGGCGCCCGCGCCGCCCGCGCCCCGACGGACATCACCAAGCACTGCATCTTCTCCAACCCGAAGTCGATCGTGAAGGGGAACGACCTGCCCATCGGCCCGCCCATCGGCATCCCGGTGGGGGCGAGTGCGAACGTCATCATCGGCGGCATCCCCATGCCGTCGCTCACCGCCATGGCGATGGCCGTCGGGTTCAAGGGGCTGGGCAAGGCGGTGACGAAGGTGCCGGGGTTCAGCCGGGTGGCGAAGGCGGCGGCCGCCGCCGGCAAGAAGGGGAAGCAGGTGCTCGGCGACATCCGGCACCTCGGCGACATGCGGCGGATGCGGAAGACGGGGCAGGGAACGGCGGACCTGTTCAAGGACTACATCAAGGCGCGGCGGACGGTGAGCGAACTGCTGGACAGCGGGAAGATCGAGATCCTGGACGTGACCGGCACCCGGCCGGGGGGGGACAAGGCGTTCCGCGACTGGGCGGAGCGGGACCTGCGGGTGATGGCCAGCTCCGAGACCGGCCGGCAGGTGCTGGACGACATCGCCAAGTCGCCGCACAAGGTGATCATCGAGCCGCTCGAAGGCGTCCACGTGTCCACGATCGACAAGGGGTACGGCCCGCACGCCAGCGTCGAGCCGTGGCCGACCACCCTGCACCAGCAGCCGGGCCAGGGGACCACCACGCGGGTGCGGCTCGACCCGGAGTACATCTACACCGACCAGATGCCGTCCGACCGGGTGCTGACGCACGAGATGGGGCACGCCCGGAACAACGCCCTCGGGGCGAACGCCAAGGCCGACCCGCTCCCGCCGGGGGTGGACCCGAAGCAGTGGTCGAACATGGAGGAGTTCCAGAACATTCACGGGGTGGACAACCCGTACGGGCACGAGTTCGGGCTGGACCCCCGCACCGGGCACAACCACTACCCCGGCCAGTATGTGAGCGGGCAGCCGCAGGGGAACCCGAACTGGAACCCGCCGCCGGTGCCACTGGCCACGCCGGGAAAGGGGCACACTCAACCCCTGCCCCTGCCGCCGGGGCCGAAGGGGCCGGGCCACACCCAACCGTTCCCGGCCCCCCCGCCCGCCGCCGGCCCGCCGTCGTTCAGCGGACCCGACACCATCCCCGACGCCAGCCCGCCCGACTTCACCTGAGGAGACCGGCCGTGATGACCCTCGACTGCGACTGGACGGTCGGCGACACCGAACTGTCGGTGAAGTACCGGCTGACCAACCGGCATTCTGTGGCGGCGTTCGCGTACACCGTCCCGCGGACGGCCCGGCGGATGGCGCAGTACCCCGGCGCGGCCTACGCCCGGCTGTCGAAAGATGACACCGAGTTGACCCTGCTGCTCGGCACCTGCGACCCGCCGGAGGGCGTGCAGGTGCCGGTGCGGGTGCAGCCGCTGGCCGTCCTCATCCCCGCCGGGCAGACCTACGCCGGCGAGGTGCGGCTGCCGGTGCCGGTGCCGGAGTGGGACGCCTACCACCCGCCCGGCGACCCGGCCCAGGCCGGCCGGCCGGTGGGCGTGTACCTGCTCCACCTGGTGGTCGAGTACGTGCTGGAGCGGGAGACGTACTTCCGCCAGGAGGTGCCGGGCGGCGGCCTGTGGGACGCGGGCGGGTCGCCCGTCCGCCGGGTGAGTGCGGCGTTCGTCCCCGACCTGCCGCTGGCGGTGATCGGCCGGCCGGCGGGGTGAGGGGCCGGCCCGTGCGAGCGGCTCCCAGTTTCGGCGGTTTTTCCTCGAAACGGCGGCCCGGCCTATCAAAATGGGTGCGGAGTCCGATCGGGACACCGCCACGAAACGAGCCTGCGCTCGACCCGTCAGCCCGCCGAGGACATCGTGACACGCGACCGCAAACCATCCCCCGGGGCTCTCGTCGTTCTCACGGTCTGCCTGGCCGTGTGCGGCGAACTCCGCGCCGACGATTCCCTCCTCACCGTCGGCCGGCTGTTCGGGACGAAGGAGTTCGACCCCGACCCGCTCCCCGCCCGGCGGTGGAGCAAGAAGTCGTCCACCTACTTCACCCTGGAGAAGGGTGAACTTGCTCGCCACGACCCGGCGACCGGCAAGAAGGAAGTCGTCGTCCCGGCCAAAGCGTTCACCCCGAAGGACGCCAAAGAGCCGCTGAACGTGGAAGGCTACGAGTTCTCGGCCGACGAGTCCAAGTTGCTGATCTTCACGAACAGCCAGCGCGTCTGGCGGCGGAACACCCGCGGGGATTACTGGGTGCTGGACCTGAAGACCCGCGTCCTCAACAAGCTGGGTGCCGGGGGTGCCGGCGACCCGATGATGTTCGCCACGCTCTCGCCGGACGGCACGCGGGTGGCCTTCGTGCGGGAAAACAACCTGCACGTGCAGAACGTCGAGACCATGCGCATCACCCCGCTCACGGAGGACGGCAGCAAGACGCTCATCAACGGCACGTCCGACTGGGTGAACGAGGAGGAACTCGACCTGCGGAACTGCTTCCGCTGGAGCCCGGACGGCAAGAGCGTGCTGTTCTGGCAGTTCGACACCACCGGCGTGGCCGAGTTCCACCTGGTGGACACCGTCGTCAGCAAGTCGCCGAAGGTCACGTCGTTCGCCTACCCGAAGGTGGGCGAGAAGAACTCGGCCACGCGGCTGGGCGTGGTCCCGGCGGGCGGCGGGAAAGTGCAGTGGCTTGAGTTGCCCGGCGATCCGCGGGAGCACTACCTGCCGCACGCCGACTGGACGCCCGACGGCTCGCGGGTGATGGTGCAGCAGTTCAACCGCCTACAAACGGAGCTGCGGGTGTGGAGTGCCGACCCCATCACCGGCCAGGCGAAGGCGGTGTTCACCGAGACGGACGCGGCGTGGCTGGAGAACGAGAACCCGTGGCGGTGGCTCGACGGCGGGAAGAGTTTCGTCTGGCTGAGCGAGCGGAGCGGGTGGCGGCACGCCTACCGCGTGTTCGCCGACGGCTCGAAGGTCGAACCGATCACGACCGGCGCGTTCGACGTGATGGCCGTCGAGGCGATCGACGAGGCCGGCGGGTGGCTGTACTACGCCGCCTCGCCGAAGAACGCGACGCAGCGATACCTGTTCCGGGTGAAACTCGACGGCAGCCAGACGGAGCAACTTTCCCCTGAAAAACAGGCCGGGTGGCACGAGTACGACATCTCCCCGGATGCGAAGTGGGCGGTTCACACGCGGTCGAGTTTCACCACCCCGCCGGTCGTGGACCTGGTGCGACTCGCGGACAACACCGCCGTTCGCACGCTCACCGACAATGCCAAGCTCCGTGAGAAGCTGGCCGCGTTGAAGCGGCCTGAGATCGAGTTCCTGCGGGTGCCGATCGGCGGCGGCGTCACGCTCGACGGGTGGGCCGTGAAGCCGGCGAAGGTCGATCCCGCCGCCAAGCTGCCCCTGCTCATGCACGTGTACGGCGAGCCGCACGGCCAGACGGTGCGGGACGCCTGGCCCGGCCCCCGCGGGCTGTGGCACTGGATGCTCGCCCAGCAGGGGTTCGTCGTCGCCAGCGTGGACAACCGCGGCACCAACGTGCCCCGCGGCCGGGTGTGGCGGAAGTCCGTTCACCGCAAGATCGGCATCCTCGCACCGACCGAGCAAGCCGCGGCGGTGCGGGAGCTGCTGAAGCGGTGGCCGTTCGTCGATCCGGCTCGCGTCGGCTCGTGGGGGTGGAGCGGCGGCGGCAGCATGAGCCTGAACGCCGTGTTCCGCCACCCGGACCTGTACCGCGCCGCGATCGCCGTCGCCCCGGTGGCCGACCAGCGGCTGTACGACACCATCTACCAGGAGCGGTACATGGGGCTGCCGGCGGGCAACGCGGCCGGCTACCGCGACGGCTCGCCGATCACCCACGCCGGCCGGCTGCGGGGGAATCTGCTACTCGTTCACGGCACCGGCGACGACAACTGCCACTACCAGGGCACCGAGCGGCTGATGGAGGAGCTGATCGCCAAGGGGAAGCGGTTCAGCGTGCTGCCGTACCCGAACCGCACCCACGCCATCAAGGAAGGGCGGAACACCGACCAGCACCTGATGGAGGCGATGACGCGGTTCCTGCTTGATAATCTCAAGTCGCCGCACGCCCCCGCCCCGGACCCGGTGTACGACACCCGCACCGTCCGCGGGTGGACCGTTCACATCAACCGTGTGCTGCTCGCCACCGACGTGAAGCAGACCGCGAAGGCGATGGCGTTCCTCGACAAGCAGCTCGAAGACATCACGAGGGTGGTGCCCAAGGACGCCGTGGCGAAGCTGAAAAAGGTGCCGCTGTACTTCAACCCGGAGTACCCCGGCGTGCGGCCGAGTGCCGAGTACCACCCCGGCAGCTATTGGCTGCTGAAGGAAGGCCGCGACCCGGCGATGGCCAAGTGCGTCGAGTTCACCAACCTCCGCATCTACGCGGAGGAGGTGAACCGCATGCCGTGGTTCGTGCTGCACGAGCTGGCCCACGCCTACCACGACCGCGAGCTGCCGAAGGGGTTCAACAACCCGGACGTGGCCGCGGCGTATGCGCGGGCGAAGGAGTCGGGCAGGTACGACAAGGTGGAGCGGCATTTGGGCAACGGCCGGCCGAACACGGTCGAGAAGGCGTACGCAATGACCACGCCGATGGAGTACTTCGCCGAGGTGACGGAAGCCTACTTCGGCCGGAACGACTTCTTCCCGTTCACCCGCGACGAGCTGAAGACGCACGACCCGGACATGGACGAACTGCTCGGCAAGCTGTGGCAGATGCCCGCCGAACCCGCTCCCCCGCCGACGCTCGCACAGCAACTCTTGAAGGAGTCGCCGGCGGAGTTGGCGAAGGCGGCCCGCGAGCGGGGCGACGCCGGCCGCGGGGCGGTGCTGTTCTTCCAGCCGTTCCTGACGTGCGCGAAGTGCCACGACGCCGAGGTCGGCACGCAACTCGGACCGGACCTCGCCCAGGCCGGAAAAGAAGCCACCGCCGAACACCTGATCGAGTCCGTGCTGGCGCCGTCGAAGGCGATCAAGGAGGGGTACGAGCCGCTGACGGTGAACACCGCCGACGGGCGGACGATGACGGGGTTGCTGGTCGAGGAGAAGAACGGCACGCTCACGCTGCTCGACCCGGCCGGCGGCAAGCGGGTGAGCATCCCGGTGGCGGACATCGACCGGCGGACCGTCGGCACGCAGTCGCTCATGCCCGACGGCATGGTGAACCTGCTCTCGGACCGCCAGCAGTTCCTCGATCTGGCGAAGTACCTGATCGAGGTGGCCGAGGGCGGGGCGAAGCGGGCGAAGGAGTTGCGGCCGGCACAGGCGGTGTTCGTGCTGCCCGAGTACGAGAAGGACATCGACCACGCCGGGCTGATTCGGAAGCTGGACCAGAAGGCGTTCCAGCGGGGCGAGGCCATCTACACCCGCGTGTGTGCCAACTGCCACGGCACCAAGGACCAGCCCGGCTCGCTACCCACCTCGCCGAAGTTCGCCGCCCACACGTTCAAGAACGGCAGCGACCCGTTCAATTTGTACCGCACCCTCACGCACGGGTACAACCAGATGGCCCCGCAGACGTGGATGGTGCCGCGGCAGAAGTACGACGTGGTCCACTACCTCCGTGAGGCGTACCTGAAGCCGCACAACCCGACACAGTACACGAAGGCGGACGACGGCTACCTGGCGAAGCTGCCGGCGGGGAAGGGCTTCGGCCCGGCCCCGGCGAGCGTCGAGCCGTGGATGGCGATGGACTACGGCCCGAGCCTGATGAACACGTATGAAGTGGCCGCCGGGAACATCGCGTACAAGGGCATCGCCGTGCGGCTGGACGCCGGCACCGGCGGCGTGTCCCGCGGGAAGAGTTGGGCGGTGTTCGACCACGACACGCTGCGGCTCGCGGCCGGCTGGACCGGCGACGGGTTCATCGACTGGAAGGGCATCCACTTCAACGGCCAGCACCAGGTTCACCCGAAACTGGTCGGCGAGCGGCACGTCGAGACCCCGGTCGGGCCGGGCTGGGCCGACCCGGACACCGGCAGCTTCACCGACCCGCGACCGCTCGGCCGCGACAAGAAACCTTACGGCCCGCTCCCGCGGAAGTGGGCAAAGTTTCAGGGCACCTACGCCTACGGCGACCAGACGGTGATCGCGTACACCGTCGGCGACGCGGCGATCCTCGAACTGGAAGGGGTCGAGGCGGGTGGCGTGTTCACCCGCACGCTGGAGGTGGGCAAGTCGAGCAAAGACCTGCTCGCCCGCATCGCCCCGGAGGGCGCGGCGGTGGCGGTCGTCGGTGACAAGGCGATGTCAGTGGCGAAGCGGGATGGCTTCCACGTCCTGACCATCCCGGCCGCCGCCACGCCCACCCGAGTGAAGGTGCTGATGGCGAAAGGCACCGCCGACCATCTCACCTCCGCCAAGACCACGCCCGCGCCGAAACCGCTCAAGCCGCTCACCGAGGGCGGGCCGCGGCGGTGGCCGGAGGTGCTGAAGACGACCGTGACCCAGGGGAAGAACGACGGCCCGTTCGCCGTGGACACGCTCGGCACGCCGGACCGCAACCCGTGGAACGCCCTGCTGCGGCTGACCGGGTTCGATTTCCTGCCCGACGGCAAACGGATGGCCGTCTGCACCTGGGACGGCGACGTGTGGCTCGTGTCGCCGAGCGGCGGGGGTGAGACGCTCTCGTGGCAACGCATCGCGTCCGGGCTGTTCCAACCGCTCGGGCTGAAGGTGCGCGACGGCGGCATCTTCGTCTGCTGCCGCGACCAGATCGTGAAGCTGCACGACCGGAACGGCGACGGCGAGACCGACTTCTACGAGTGCTTCAACAGCGACCACCAGGTGACGGAGCACTTCCACGAGTTCGCGATGGGGTTGCAGACCGACGCGGACGGGAACTTCTACTACGCCAAGAGCGGCCGGCACGCCCTGCCCGCTCTCGTGCCGCACCACGGCACCCTGCTGAAGGTGAGCAAGGACGGGGCGAAGACCGACATCCTGGCGACCGGCTTCCGCGCCGCCAACGGCGTGTGCCTGAACCCGGACGGCACCTTCTTCGTGACCGATCAGGAGGGGTTCTGGACGCCGAAGAACCGCATCAACAAGGTGGAGGCGGGCGGGTTCTACGGCAACCTGTGGGGGTACACCGACATCACCGACACGGCGGATTCGGCCATGAAACAGCCGCTCTGCTGGATCACCAACGAGTTCGACCGCTCGCCGGCGGAACTGATCTGGGTGCCGGAGAAAACATGGGGGCCGCTCGCCGGCTCGCTGCTGAACACGAGCTACGGCATGGGCAAGATCTACGTCGTCCCGCACGAAACGGTCAACGGCCAGGCCCAGGGCGGCATGTGCGCGCTGCCGCTGCCGACGTTCCCGACCGGCGTGATGCGGCCGCGGTTCCACCCGACCGACGGCAGCCTGCTCGTGTGCGGCATGTACGCCTGGGCCGGCAACCAGTTGCAACCCGGCGGGTTCTACCGCGTGCGGTACACGGGCAAGCCGGCCGACCTGCCCGTCGGGCTGAAGGCGAGAACCGGCGGGTTGGAACTGACGTTCACCGACCCGCTCGACCCGAAGAGCGTGGACGCGAAGAGCTTCGACGTGAAGGTGTGGGGCCTGAACCGCACGAAGAACTACGGCTCGAAGCACATCGACGAGAGGCCGTTGACCGTGGCGAAGGCGACCGTCAGCAGCGACGGGAAGACGGTGCGGCTCGACCTGCCCGACCTCGCCCCGACGTGGGGCATGGAGATCAAATACCGGCTGAACGGGGCAGACGGCCGGGCCGTCAGCGGCACCATCCACAACACCATCCACGCTCTCGGGAAGTGAGTTGGGACGGGGGCCGGTCAGACGGACCCCCGCACGACGGCGAGGATGGCGTCCTCGGCCATCTGCTCGGTCCGGATGAACGACTCGTCCGCCTTCACCGCCCGCACCTCCGCCGCTCGCACCAGGTGGAACTGGCCGGTGTCCTGCCCGCCCAGTTTGTCCGCCGGGTGGCCCTTCGCCGCCGCCAGCATCGGCTTCAGCTTGTCCAGCGCGGTCGCCTCCTTCACCCGCCCGAGCAGCCACGTCCGCACGTTCTCCCGGCACTTGTAGTCCAGGTCGCCGGGGCTTTGGGTGGCCGGGAACAGCCCCAGGCCGGCCGACCGCGCCCGCTGGAGCAGGTCCTTCATCGGCCCTTAGGTCGCCGGCTTGCGGGCGGCCGGGGATGTGTCAGTCGCCCGGCGGGGGGGTGCCGTTGGAAGTGGTGGTCAAGGAGTAATCACACGAGGTCTTCGTTCAGCCGGACGGAACTGGCGCCGCCGACCGGGCGGCAATCACCCTTCGTCTTCGGTACTCGGGGCGACACGACAGCTGAGCACCCAGTTGTAACTGGCCGTCAACGCCTCGTCCTCTTCCGCCGAGGAAACGGACGCGGACGAAGTCGAGTCGATAAGGTCCGGGTCTGACAGCCCGAAGGTGTTCGGAAAAGAGCGCAAGAATGCGCGGAGTTGCGTGAGGAGTTGCTCGTGTTCCTCGGGCTTGTCTGTGCCGACGGTGAAGACGATCTCACGCATTGGAACGCTCTGTGATGGACCCGCCGGGCTGAGCCGAACTCTCCATAGCACACAACGCCCGACGCGACAGGGTGTTGTGACGGCAGAGTAAATTTACCGACAAGCTCACCCGATGCTAGCAAAATCTTCGGCTTCAACCCGTAACGTTACCCGAGGGAGTGCAACGGGCGTTCCGTTCGTGGGTGGAAAGTTTATCCCGAGGCGTAGGTCGGTGTCCAGGCCGCCCGACCCGCACATTGCGGACAGCCGCTTCAACCGGCTGTCCACGCCATCCTCAGCCGGCCTTCCCGTTTCTTCCGTCATCGGCCCGTTTGGGGCTGTGATCGCAGGTCGATACCCGGAGATCGCGCGGGCGGTCGCCGAGTCACCCCGCGCAAGCGTTCGTCACGGACAACTCAACCCCACCGCGAGGCGGCGACGGCGACGTGCCGGGTGGTGGGGATGCCGTGGTAGACGTAGTCGGTGCGATCGACCCCTTCGAGTTCGATCGCGCACGCGCCGGTGAACGGCAACCCATCGTAGCCGGGTTTGCGGGTGTCGGCCAACCGTCGGCTGAGCAACTGGAAGTAGTCGAAGTACGGCGAGTCGGTGGTCAACGCTGGCGTGACCAGGCCCGGGGGTAAATCCCGGGTGTGAAGGAGTTCGGGGTGATCGGCCACGTGCGAATGCAGGATGCGGTGGGCGAACGTGGCCAGGTCGGCCGCCGAAACGCGATCGATCCGCATGTGGGCAATGTCCAAATTGACACCGACGTGATCGACGAGTTCCGGCCGGGCGTCCACCCCGTCGAAGATGAAGTCCAGGGCGTCCAGGCTGTTCAGGTTGTACGACACCCCCGGCTCGTACTCGAGGGCGATGTAGAAGCGGTGATCGACGGCGGCCGACACCGGCGTGGCCCGAACCGCGTTCACCACCCGCGACAGGGAGTCCAACAGGATCCGCCGCTTGACCGTCGGGGGGCTCACGTGGCAGCGGCCGTACGGGGTGGCGTGGCAGTGGGTACACCAGCACGGGTCGTGGCAGGTGCCGCAGGTGGTCTCCACCACCGCGTGAGTCATCCGCCCGCCGCGGTGCAGCCGGCAGGCGACGAGGACCGCGTTGGTGAGCGCCCGCACGGCCTCGTTCCGCAGGCGAGTGTCCACGGCCGACAGCCAGGGCAGGTAGGTGGCCAGGGCGGCCACCCGGCACTTACGGTCCGCGGGGTGGCCGAGGAGTTGGTCCGCTCGGCCCAACTGCCCGGCCATCCAGGCCGCGATGTCCACGTCCGTCCCGTCCGTCCCGGCGGGATCCCGGATACCCAGGTAGCGGGTCAGCTCGTTCGCCGGCCGGCGGCCGGACTGGGTGAATACGGGCGGCGGCCAGGGGGTCGGGCTGGTGATCTCGCGGACGTCCACCTCCCGCAGGGCCATCAGGTCGAACAGGGTCGATCCGGTGGCCGTGGCCACGTCGGTCAGCAGTTCGCACAGCCGGCGGGTGCTGCAACTGGACAGGACCGACACCTCGATCGGCGGGAGCGGCGGATCCAGCGGCTGTCGGGTGATCGGGGTGGCGGGCGGGGCGTCCGCCGGCTCGTCCGGCGGGTCGGTCGCCTCCGCGGCGCGGTACAGCGTCTCCACCTGGTAGCCGTTCACCTCCAGCACGAGGCGCGGCACGTGGGTGTCTCGCTCCGCGTCGAACAGCCACAGGTGGCGGAACTGGTTGGCCCGCATCCCGATCACGCACCACAGCCGGCGGGACTCGGCCACCCCGCCCACCGCCCGGGCCAGGTTCCCCTGACACGAGCGGTCGATGGTCGGTTGGAACAGCGGGCCGGTGTAATTTCGTTCGACGAGCGCCAGCTTCAACTCGTGTTCGGGAGAGGTGAGGTACCCCTCCAGGGCGGCCGACAGGTCTGGCCGGTTGACGGCGGGGTCGGCGTGGAAGGCGCGGCCGTCCGGCCCGCGGAGCCAGGCGACGCAGGCGTGCAGGTGGGTGCGGACGCGGTGGTCGGCGACCGGCACCATGAACACCTCCCCGGCCGGGCGGGTGGCCGAGGCGTACGCCCGCAACGCGTCGATGACCGACTTCCGCGCCCGCTGGACGAACGGGCGGGAACTCGGATCGTGGATGAGGAAGGCGAGGTCGTCCGGTCCGATCCCCGTGCGGCGGTACCCGGCCGCCACCACCGCGTGCCCCACCTCCGGACCAGCCGCCTTCAACTTCTCATCGCGGATTTCGGCGGCGTTCCAGGTGTCGGCGTGGACGGCCAGGATGACCGGGAAGCGGGCGTCGATGTGGCACTCGAGCAGGCGGGTGATGAGCCGATCGGGCAGCCGTCCGGGGGCCGGGTAATGGATCAGGTCGGCGCTCACCCGGCAGCGAGATTCCCCGTTCGCATCCCGGGAGTTGAGCACGTTGCGGATGCTGGCGGGATTCAGCCCGCCGACGTCGTAGTACGCCGCCGGCGAGTACCGAACGTTGGCGGCGGCGCACAGGGGCGTGCGGGTGGCCGGCGAGTGACTCACCCGCCGGCGGCCGAGGAAGGTGATGTTGTGCGACCCGATCGGCCGGGCGCCGCGGTCGGACAGCAGCCCGAGGGCCATGATCGCACACGCCTGCGCGCACACGGCCCCCCCGGTGCGGGAGTCGGCCATGCTGTACACGGTCGCCCGGAACGACGGCCCGCCGAACACCGGCCCGTACCCGCCGAGGACCGCCACCACCGCCGGATCGCCGCGGTAGCGTTTGGGCAGGGCGAGAACCCCGAGGGCGAGCGGCGACTCCCCGCCCGCCGCCGGGCCGTCGCCCAGCCACCGCAGGTCCATGAACCCCAGATACCGCCCGAACCTGTCACTCTCCCGCAGGGCGTCGTAGGCGAGGGCACGGGCGGTGCCGGTCCGCGGGTCGTTCGGGTCGCCCGGCGGGTAGAACGGGGTGGCCGGGTGGTCCAACTCGTACACGTGCTTGCGGAGGCACAGCCGCCGCTCGTCCGACGTGAACTGGTGTTCGGAGCGGACCACGATGCTCGAACAGATTTCGACCAGCGTGCCCTTGATGTCGCGGCCGTACACCCACTCCAGGTTGCCAAGCCCGTCGGTGTTCGCCACCCGCCGGCACCAGTCGAGGTACACCTGCTCCCGGCCCGCGTCGGGCGGCAGACCGGCGGACGTCGGCAGTTCTCTCGGGAACGGGGTGTACCCGAACGAGAACGTGCCGAGAAGGGGCGGGCAAGCTGACGACCGGAAGCTGGGCTCGAGTGCCATCAGATGAACCCGGGCAGGGGGTCACGGTGGTCGAGGGAAGGTATCAACTTCTGGCGTGGCGTCAAGCGTTTGCCAGTCTCGCCTCCCCCCCCGGTCGAGGGTGAGAACACCCCCCACGCGGCGGTCGGATGTTGGAGCGCGAGTACCGCCACCGCTCGGTCTCAGCACGGGTCGAGTTCTGCCGTCACCGCCGCCGGCGGGGCGTCCGGCGGGAGCAGCGCGAGTGCCCGCAGGATGTCGTCGTCCGAATGGGGCGGGGCGGCGTCCCACGCCTGCTGTCGGTCGGCCGGAGTTTTCGCCGACCACTCGGCCAACAACTGGTCGGCGTTGCGGGTGAGCCGGCGGGTGATCACCTGCGGCCAGTTCAATTTCGACGGCAGCTCGTCCAGGCCCAGGACCCGCGCCGCCCGCTCGCGGCCGGCCGGGGTGACGGCGAACGAGTTCCGCTTCCCCATCACCAGCAACCCGCCGACCGCCAGATGGCGGTCGGTGCTTTACGGGGAGAGGGGGAGGACTGAACGCCTCACTCGTCCAGTAGCACCCGCTCGCCGAACCGCTGCTTGAGCAGTTGCTTCACCTCGGGGCTGAGCCGGAGGTCGGCCCCGGTTTCCAAGTCGATCAAGCCGAGATTCCTCAGGTCGAGTTGTTCGATCTGAGTCAAATGTGGAGATTCGGTCAGAGCCCGCGCGCCCTCGTTCGCCACACGGTTGCCGGACAGGTCGAGTACCTTCAGCCGTCGAAGCCAGGGTTGTTCGGCAAGGGAGAGAATCAGATCGGGAGGAGCCTCGATGTGCCCGAGTCGCAAGTCCGTGAGTGCGGGAAGATCACCAAGTGCCAGCAGGTGACGGATGATGCGGTCACGCTCGTAGTGGGTCCGAACGTTGAACAGCCAGTTGTTGCTGATGTCCAGGTGCCGCAGCGCGGTCAGATGCGGCGACGTGGCGATCGCCTGCAACCCTTCGCCGTCCAGGTGGCCGTTGTCGTCGATGCCGCGTGCGATCAGCGAGGTCAGGTTGGCGACGTACTTGGAGTAGGGTAGCATCATGAAGTCGAAGTTGCGGCTCAGCCCGGAGTACGTCAGGTTGAGGGTGTGGACCCGCAGCAGGTGCTTGCACCGAGCCAGGTCGGAGAAGTCTTCCTCGTCCGGCAACCGCAGTGCCCGGATCGGCGCGCGGTGAAACAGTTTGTCCCCGCGGCGGCCATGCAGTTGGTCGTAACTGGTGCTGATCTCGTCTACGAACCCGCGGCGGAAGGTGTACCAGCGGTCCTCCACCGCGCAGTCGAACTCCTTCAGGTCGGACGCCCATTCGGCCCCGTATCCTGTTAGTAACTCCTGTTCCCGCTTCCGAAGCGCCGTCAACTTCTTTCCCTTCACGCCCTTCTCTAGTTCGATCTGCACGCGGATGAACTCGGCGCGGTCTGCCGCGCCGTTCTCGTCGCACCAGTCGGCGAACACCAGCCGCGGCAGGTCGTCGTCCGGGGCGGCGCACACGGCCGCCAGGAGGGCGTCACGCTCGGTCATCGGACACCTCCGGAAATAATGAACAATATTTCTCTACTGTACTTGATTTCCGTACCATGCCTGGCGTAGGGTTTATCAGGTCAGTATCCGCCGGGGTCGCCCGTCATGACCGCCGCCCGCCCGAACCCGTTCGACCTGTCCGCTCTGCCCACGGATGGCCGCGGGCCGGACGTGCCGCCGGAGGTGGCCGGGCTGGTGCGGGCGTACATGGGCGACGCCCTGTTCCGCGCGTTCACCTGCATCGCCCGGCAGTTGCAACACCCCCGCAAGGGGTTTTATGCCGCCCGCGCCCTGTTGAAGTACGACACGGCCCGGATGCGGCACGGGCATCAGTCGTACCTGGACGCGGCGGTCGAACCGGAGTCGATGCTGGACTCGGAGGTGGTGGAGGGGTTCGAGGGGGTGGTGGAACCGACCTCACCCCCCTGCCCCCTCTCCAAAATGGAGAGGGGGTGTTCAACGGCTGATCCCCTCTGCGTCGCTGCGACGGCCAGCGGTGAGCCATCCCTCACGCTTGTGGATTCCTCACCTGAACACCCCCTCTCCGGGTCGGAGAGGGGGCCGGGGGGTGAGGTCCGCGAGGCGCCTCTTCCTCCCCGCCACCTCCTCGAACACCCCGAGCAGCGCCCGGTAGTGGTCGTCGAACGTCCAGCGGTTCGCCGCCTTCTGAGCCGCTCCCGCCGCGGTCGCACGGTAGGCCGGGTCGAGCATCGCCGTCAGCGCCGCCGCCAGCGACACGGCGTCGTGCGGGTCGTCGATCACCAGCCCGTTCGCCGGCACGTCGAGCAACTCGCTCGCCCCGTTGAACCGCGTGGTGATAACCGGAAGGCCGCACGCCAGCGCCTCCAGCGCGACCAGCGAGCACGGGTCGTAGAAGGTCGGGTGGACCAGGAAGTCGGCGGCGAAAAACGCCTCCTTCGGTTCCTTCCGGTGGCCGAGAAACAGGAACCGATCCGCCACGCCGAGCGACTCCGCCAGCCGTTGATACTTGGCGAATTTCGGATGGCCGACGATCGCCAGTTTGAACTGAACATGTTTCGAGATATGAGCCGTGGCGCGGACGAGCGGGGCCAACCCCTTCAGCCGGTAGTTCATCGCCACGAACAGGCCGACCGGAAGGTCCGGCGGCACGCCCCAGTTCTGTCGCTCGGCCGCCCGGCGGTCGGCGCGATCATCGGCGGCGAACCGCTGCGGGTCGATGGCGCTGTGAATCACCCGCACCTGCGAGTCGGCAAAGCCGTAGAACTCGGCGAAGTGCCGCTGCACCATCCGGCTGTTCACGATCACCACCGGCTTCGGCTCGGTCAGGTACTGCTTCCGCTCCAGGCGGGCGAACGACCACGCGGCCGGGTCGAGCCACTTGGCAGCGGTGGCGACGAACCGCTCGACCGGGTTGGCGAACTTGCGGCGGTTGTAAGCGGCGCTGGCGGCATGCAACCCACCCTGCGGGTACAGCACGTCCTGCCCCCACGTCTTGTCGAACCCGACCGTGACATCGTGATTGGCGGATTTCAGCGCCGCTTCCACCGCCCGGCCGAACCGCCACGGCCGCAGGAACCGCGGGCCGCCCGGCACGTCGAGCCGGTGGAACACCATCGACTCGGGCAATGCCGAAGCATCCCAGCGGCAGGCGTACAGGTGGACCTGGTGGCCGTCCTTCGCCAGCCGACGGGACAGGTCGCCGAGGTACGTCTCCGCCCCGCCGCGGGCCGGCAACACCGATTCGTAACACAGGGCGATGTTCATGCATCATCCCCCTCGCCCCGACGGGGAGAGGGGTCAGGGGTGAGGGGGTGCTACAGCGGGAATGAGTTTCCGCGTTTCTTTCCTGTCGTGGTGCCGCTGGTAGCGGGCGGCCTTCCACCGGATCGGGCGGAGCAGCCACGCCGGGGGCGGGGCCATGTCGCCCCAGTCGCCGCCGCGGTAGGCGTCCCAGAACCGGCGGAGGTCGTCGGGCGTGATGCCGGGCACGTTCGCCGAGTACAGCAGTTGGGCCACGTCCTTCAGCACGCCCCAGGTCCACCCGAGACGACGGTGTTGCAGGCGGTGGAAGTCGATCATCATCACGCGGTCTCGCCACCCGTCGGGCTGGGTGATGGTGTCCGCTTCACTGACATAGAAGTGGCACAGGTACAGGTCGTTGTGGAACCGGCGGCGGCGGTGCAACTCGCGGGTGAGGCAGGCCATCTCGTCGATCAGCCCGGCCTTCCAGGCGTCGAACGCGGCGGGGGCGAGGCGGTCGAACGCCAGCGGGATGGCCTCGTGCAGCGGGAGCATCCCGGCCAGTTCCTCGACCGCCAGGCACGATTGCAACCGCGGCCCGCGGAACTCGGCCATCGCCCACACCCGCGGCACCGGCAGCCCCTGCTGTTCGGCCCACCGCAGGTGGTCGAACTCCTGCAACCCCGGCGACCACGACCGCCGCGGGAAGAACCGGGCACCGAGCGCGTGGCGGCGCGGCAGTTCGTAGTGCCGCTTCAGGTACACGACGAGCGACCGGCCGTCCGGGTCGGTGAGCGTCCACCGGCCGATGGACCGCCCCTGCTTGGCGTGGAAGCGGTCCGGGGTGTGTACGGTCATGATGTGGTCGAGCCAGTCCGCGCCGGCGAAGCGGGCCCACTCCGGCCGGCACCAGACGACGTTCACGCTCATGCCGCCCTCAGCCCGCGGGCGAGCGACTTGCGGGCGGCGCGGTCCGGCTCGTACCCGCGAACCACCCGCGCCCGGTCGGTGCGAGACAGGCGGGCGGTGAACGAGCGGACATCGACGCGGCGGTCGGACGCAGACACCCGCTTCGCCAGCCGCACGGCGAACGGCGACCCGACCTCGACTGACAGCTCGGTGTCACCGACGGCCAGGAACAGCGGGTCGTCCGGGCCGGGGTCGGGCGCGGGACGGCAGCCGGCGTCGTGCAGCAGCCGCAGCAGCCGCCCGCAGCCGCGGAGCAGTTCCCCACGCTCCCGCGGGGTCAGCTCGGGCCGGGCGAACACCACCGACAGGGACGCGACGGCCGGCGGAAGCTCGGCCACCAAGAACGACTCGGCGGCGGTGCGAGACGTGACCCGCTGGCCGAACGCCAGCAGCCGCGGGGCCGGGATACGGTGCCGCTGGAGGTGGAACAGCACCCGCGCCGCCGTTGCTGACGGGCTTCGCCACGGCCGCTCCCGCACCGCCGCGGTCAGCCGGCCGAGCGGGTCGGTGGTGACGGTGCGGACGAGGACGGCGGACCGGCCGTCGGCGAACGTGACCCGCTGGCGGGAGGGCGTGCCATGCGCGGCGTAGAACGGCTCGCACGCGGCCGGCGTCGGCCACACGGCGGCCACCTCGGGGATGGCGACGGCGGCCTCGCCGTCCAGCCACACCAGCCGCTGGTGAACGTCCGCCACGCCGTGTTGGGACCGCACCGACGACTTGCCGGCCAGCCGGTTCGCCCCGCCGACGATCCGCCGCACGGTCGCCCCGAACCGCTCCTGCTTCGCCCCCCGCCCGCGGGTCATCCGCACCGTCCGCCGGTACGCCCACAGCACCCGCAACCGATCCGCCGGGTCGGCCAGGTCGTCGGCGAGGGTGGCGTGCAGGGCGGCGAACCAGCGGGCGCGACAGATGGGGTCGGCGGTCGCCGAGTTCTGCCAGTCGATCGGCGTCACCGTCAGCGTGCCGGGGTGGACGAACAGGTGCTTGGCGGCCAGTTCCGGGGTGCCGAACCCGGCCTCGTGCACCTCGGCCAGCGTCCGCCCGATCCGCTCGCACAGCAGCCGGCGGTCTTCCGGCGACAGTTGGTTGTCAGCGAGGAACGCCCGCAACTCGACCGCCCCGGCCAGCTCGTCCACCAGCAGGAACCCGCGGCCGGCCGCGTCCTCGCCGTAGGCCAGCCACTGCGGGCCGGGCAGCCCGGCGGCCTCCAGCTTCGCCAGGGTCATCGCCTCCCGCTCGCTGCGAGACACCCAGCCGAACCCGGCCAGCCGGTTCCGCAGGCGGGTGCGGCGGCCGGCGACGTGCTCCCGCTTCAGGTACACCACCCGCTGCCCCGACCCGCCGTACAGTTCCACCCGCACGACGTGCCGGTCGGCGTGCCCGCTGACGACCTCGCCGGGCAGGGCGAGGGCGGCGTCGGCGGACGAAATCCCGCACCGGGCCAGCCACGCGCGGTAGCGGGGGTGGGTGACGAGGAAGCCGGCGCTCGCTCCCCTGTCTGTTGCTTTCTCCCCCTCTCCCTGTGGGGGAGGGGGTTGGGGGGAGGGGTCGTTTTCAGAACCTAACCCCCCCGCCCCCCCTTCCCTGGGAAGGAAGGGGGGGGACAATGGCACCGCCCACTTGTCCGGGTCGAACTCATCCGGCATGGCGTCGCTCCTGACGCGGGGTCACGTCCGTGTGAACGGCGGGCAGCAGGCGGTCGGCGGCGGCCAGCACCTCCGCCGGGGTCAGCGTGGTCATGCAGCGGTGATCGAGCGGGCACGTCCGCAACTGGCACGGGCCGCACGGCACCGGCTTCTGGAGGTGGACGGCATGTTTGAAGTACGTCTCCGTCCACCCGATGTGCGTCGGGCCGAACAGGGTGACGACCGGCACGCCGAACGCGGCGGCGAAGTGCCGCGGGCCGCTGTCGGTGGTGACCAGCAGGCCGAGCCGCCGCACCACCGCCTTCGTCAGCCCGATGGACAACGGGCCGGACGCGAGCGACACCACCGCCGGGCGGTCGGCGAGTTTGACAATCTCATCCGCCGTCGGCCGCTCGGCCGGGCCGCACAGCACCACCACCCCGCACCCGCGGTCGGCCAACTGGCGGGCGAGGTCGGCGAAGTGGGCCGACGGCCAGTACTTCGACGAGCCGAACGCCCCGCCGGGGTTCAGCCCGACCACCGTGCGGAACCGGCCGAGCTTCAGCCGCAGCCACGCCTCGTCCGCCGCCGCCTCGTCCAGCGGGGTGGTGAACAGCTCCATCCGGCGGCCGGGGTCGGGCACGCCGAGCAGCCGGACGATGCGGTTGTAGTCGTCGATCGCCGGCACCGGCTTCGGCCGCCCGCCCACCCCGCGGACCGGGTACAGCCGCTTCGTCAGCAGTGCGTCGCGGCCGTACCGGGCGAACCCGTACACCTGCCGGCAGCCGCCGACTTTCGCCAGCACCGCCGCCCGCAGCGAGTTCGGGAACAGCACCGCCGCGTCGGGCGGCTCGGCCCGCAGCTTCGCCGCCACCGCCCAGAACCGGCGGTCCGCCGGGCCGGACTTATCGAACAGGATGGTGTCGTCGAACCACGGGCAGCCGCCGAAGGTGTCGGCGACGTAGGCCTTGCACACCGCGGTCAGCTTGGCAGCGGGGAAGTGGTCGCGCAGCGCCCGAACGGCCGGCGTGGCCATCACCACGTCGCCGATCCAGTTCGGCAGGAACACCGCGATCCGGTTCATGAACTTTTCTCGTTCCCATGCTCCGCGTGGGAACGCACGGGTCCGACGCTCCGCGTCGGAGAAGAGGCGAAGCCGCAAGCGGCTTCACGGTCAGCCCCAGTCCGGGATCACGCCCCGCAGCACCTCGCGGAACCGCTCCTCGCCGTTGAGGAACTTCAGCCCCACCCGCACCGCCCACAGCTTCCGCCCGCCGAGTTCCCCCACCCGCAGCTTCACCCAATCCTTTTGGGTGGTGAGGACGACCGCGTCGGGCGGCAGAGTTTCGGCCCAGGCAGTCAGCTCGGCCACGTCGTCGGCGGTGTAGGCGTGGTGGTCCGGGTACACGCGGGAGGCGATCACCGCCGCCCCGAGGTCGGCCACGGTGCGGGCGAACGACTCCGGGTTGCCGACGCCGCACACCGTCGCCACGGGTTTGCCGGCCACCTCCGCCACGCTCGCCGTCGCCCCATCCGGCCCTACCAGTTCGACCGGCTGGTGAACGGTCCGTCCGACGGGCAGGTTCGGGAACCGCTCCTTCACCCAGTCTATCTGTCGCTGGACCGATTCCTCCGGCGCCTGATCGCAGCGGGTGAACAGCACGAACCCGGCCCGCTTCAGCGATCCGACCGGCTCCCGCAGGGTGCCGCGTGGGAACAGGTACTCGCCGGCCAACGGGCGGGTGGCGTCGATCAGCACCACGTCCAGGTCGCGGTGCAGCCGGCGGTGTTGAAACCCGTCGTCCAGCACGAGCAGGTCGCTCTCCAATTCCTCGACAGCGGTGTTCGCCACTTTCACCCGGTCCGCCCCTTGCAGGTGCGGCACGTCCGGCAGGTTCTCCTCCAGCATCATCGCCTCGTCGTTCGACCCGCCGTCGGTCGAACCGTACCCGCGGCTGAGGATCGCCACCGCCCGGTCCTGCTCCCGGTAGAACCGGGCGATGTACTCCACGCACACCGTCTTGCCGGTGCCGCCCAGGGTCAGGTTGCCGACGCACACCACCGGCACCGGCACGCGGACGGCCCGCGTCGGGTGGCGGTCGAACCCCCGGTTGCGGACCCACACGCCGACGGCGTAGGGCAGCCGCGCCCACCACAGCCCGGCCCGCAGCAGGTACGCCACCGGCCCCCGCCGCTCGCCGCGGATCAGGGCGTGGAACCGGCTGGCGGGCACAATTGGCACTCCGGCGACGACGGTGAGGGAGAAGGTAGCGGGCGGGCGGACCGGGTGTCAACGCGGATGTTCGGCCGGGTTGAGTGTTCCACTCGCTCCGCGAGTGGCATCCGGCCCCACTCGCGGAGCGAGTGGAACACATTGTTCGGCCGCGGCGGGTATGTCGCGCTTGAGCGAACGGCCCGTGTACCCTACAATTCTGTCGTGGACACACGCCTGATCGACCCCGACACCTTGACCGACACCGACGCCGCAACCCGCTCCCGGACGCTGGTGTTCGGTCCGGTCTCGCCCGCCTCCCCGCTTTTGGAGGGGACGGACACGGTGCGTCTGTCGGACCCGAAGGCGGTGGCCGACGCCCTGCACGACGGCGGGTTCACGGCGGTGGTCGCCGACCCGGCCCGGCTGGCCGCGTTCTTCACCGACTACCGCCGCGACGCCCTCATCCTCACCCACGCCGACCGTGGCATCGCGCTCACCGACACCGCCGGCGTCATCCGCTGGGCGAACGACCGGCTGAAGGCGTGGTGCGGGGCCGACCCGACCGGGCAACCGCTGCGGGTCGCCCTGAATGTGGCTACCGTCGCCACCGACCAGCCGGACCCGCTCACCGCCGCGATGGCCGGGAACGCGGTGGCCGTTCGGTTGCACCGCCCGGACCGCACGCCCGAGTTCGCCGACGCCAGCGTTCACCCGGTGTACGCGCCGGACGGCACGGTGGTGCAGCTGCTGGTGCTGTGCCGGGACGTGACCGCCGAGGTGGAGCGGCAGCGGAAACTCGACGCCCTGCACCAGGCCGGCCGCGAGCTGGTCGAGTTGGACGCGGCGAACATCGCCGAGGTGAGCGTGCCCGAGCGGATCGAGTCGCTCAAGCACAACCTGCGGCGGCTGATCCACGACCTGCTGCACTACGACATCATCGAGGTGCGGATCTTCGACAAGAAGACGAACGAGCTGAAGCCGCTGCTGGACGAGGGGATGACGCCGGAGGCGGCTGCCCGCCGGCTGGAGGCGCTGCCCACCGGCAACGGCGTCACCGGGTACGTGGCGTACCACCGCCGCAGCTACCTGTGTACCGACGCCTCGACCGACCCGCACTACATCCGCGGGGCGACCGAGGCCCGCAGCAGCCTGACCGTCCCGCTCGTCCACCTGAACGAACTGGTCGGCACGTTCAACGTCGAAAGCCCGGTGACGAACGGGTTCACCGCCGAAGATTTGCAGTTCACCGAGCTGTTCAGCAAGGAGATCGCCGCCGCCTTGCACAACCTGGAGTTGCTCACCGCCCAGCAGACGTGCGCCGCCACCCAGTCGGTCGAGCTGGTCAGCCGGGAGATCGCCCTGCCGGTGGACGACGTGCTGGCCAGCGCCGCCGTGCTGCTGCGGCAGCTCGGCGACCGGGACGACTCGGTGGTCGGGCACCTGCGGAAGATCGTGGACCGCGCCCGGCAGGTGAAGGACTGCGTGCGGCGGGTGGGCGAGCAGGCCGGCGAGGGTGGCGTCAAGCCGCTGGCCGGCAAGCGGGTGCTCATCATCGAGCAAGACCCGCGGCTGCGGCGGGAGGCGCACCTGGTGGTCGAGCGGCTGGGGGCGACGGCCGAGACGGTGGGCACCGCGGCCGAGGGGCTGGCCCTGCTCGCCGGGGTGGAGTACGACGCGGTGTTCATGGAGGTGCGGCCGGTGGACCTGGGCGGGTACGACACGTACAAGAGCATCCGCCAGACGCGGCCGGGGGTGCGGGTGGCCATGACCACCGGGTTCGGGTACGACGCCGCCCACTCGATCGTGAAGGCCCGCGGCGACGGGCTGAAGCACATCCTGTTCAAGCCGTTCAAGCAGGACCAGGTGGTGAACGCGGTGCTGGCCGCGGACTGATTCGACCTCCCGATTCCCTCTCATCCCGCTTTCATTCGGCTCGCTTAGCAATTCCCTTCCCGCCGCCTTGCCGGTCGCATACCGTGTTCGCATGGACCGCATCACCGCCCTCCGGCCGGGGCTGGTCGGCAAGCTGAACGAGCGGCAGGTGCTCCGCCTCATCCAGGCCCGCGGGCCGGTGTCGCGGGCGGAGGTGGCGCGGCTGTCCGGCCTCAGCCCGCCCACCGTGTCCAAGGCGGTGGCGTCGCTCCTGCGGGCCGGGCTGCTGGAGGAGACGGCCACGTCGGACAACGCCCGCGGGCGGCCGGGGGTGAATCTGCGGCTGGCCACCGAGCGGGTGCAGGTGATCGGGGTGGTGATCGACGCCGACCACTGCGAGGTGGTGAGCGCCGGGCTGGACGGGGTGCTGCACGCCGACGCCCGCACGTTCCCGACGCCCGCAACCTACCCCAAACTGCTGGACGCGGTCGAGAAACAGTGCCGGGCGGTGATCGGCAAGGACGGGGTGAACACGTTGGGCGTCGGGGTGAGTCTGCCGGGGCTGCTCGACGAGCGGGCCGGGCGGGGGGTGCTGTCCCCGAACCTGCCGTACACGAACGGGCACACCCCGGCGAAGGACCTGGGGCAGCGGCTGGGGGTGGCCGGGGCGGTGGTCCACGAGTCACACGCCCTGTGCCTGGCCGAACGGCACTACGGGCAGGCGGTCGGGCTGGACGACTTCGCCGTCCTCGACATCGGGGTGGGGGTGGGGCTGGGGGTGATGAGCGGCGGGCGGCTGCTCACCGGGCACAGCGGGCTGGCCGGCGAGATCGGGCACGTCACGGTGGTGGCGGACGGCGGGCACGCGTGCGGGTGCGGGAACACCGGCTGCCTGGAGACCGAGTGCAACGATGCGGCGTTCGCCCGGCGGGTGGGCCGGCGGCTGAACCGCGAGGTGTCGTTCGACGAGGCGGTGGACATCGCCCGGTCCGGCCGCGGCCCGCTGGCGAAGGAACTGCACGACACCGCCGTGTACCTGTCGGTGGCGGTGGCGGCGGTGGTCAACCTGCTCAACCCGGCGGCGGTGTTCATCCACACCCGCCTGTTCGATGCGGACGACGGGCTGTTCGACCGGGTGGTCGAGTTCACCCGCCGGCGGGCGCTGCCGCCGAACTTCGCCGACTGCCGCATCACCCGGTCGAAGGGGCACAAGCGGCAGGGGGCGGTGGCCGCCGCCGTGCAGCACCTGACCAACGCCGTCGCCGACGGGGCGGGATAGTTCAGCGGTCTACCCTCATGGTTTTCTCACTGGTGTTCCGGAGCCGACGCCCATACCCTCTCTGAGCCGATCGTGTGTACACGCACGAATCCCCTCCCGACCCCGCCGATGACCTCCGGCAGCAACATCGCGCTCGCCCTCCGGGCCGCTTACCTGGCCTTGCACAGGCGGTCCGAGGCGGCGTTCGCCCGGCACGACCTGACCGCCGACCAGTTCGTCCTGCTCGCATCCCTGGCTCGCGGCGGGCACGCCCTCACCCAGCGGGAACTCGCCCGGCGGATGTCCTCCGACCCGAGCACCGTGCGGGCCATGCTGGTGCTGCTGGAACGGCGGGGGCTGGTCGAGCGGGCTACCCACCCGACCGACGCCCGCGCCCGGACGGTCGCCCTCACGGCCCAAGGGAAGCAGGCGTTTCGCAAGCTGTGGGCGGCGGGCGAACCGATTCGGGCGGAGTTGCTGGAGGTGTTCCGCCCGGCCGAGGCGGACACCCTCGTCGGGTTTCTGGCCCGGGTTGCGGCGGCCCTGGATCCGGAGCGGTCGACGGTCGGCGGATCGACTTCCCCTCCCCCTCGTGAGAGCTGACCATGAGCAACCGACCCGTGGTGTTGGTCGCGTGCGCCCTGCTGGCGCTACCGGCTGCATCCGTCGTCGCCCAGTCGGGTGACGCGAAGAAGGGCGACGCGACCGAGAAGTTCCCCGCCCCGCCGGACGGGTTCGACAAGAAGCGGGACGGCATCGAGCGGGGCAAGACGGAGGTGGTGGAGTACGACAGCTCCACCGTCGGGGCGAAGCGGAAGGCGACGGTGTACACCCCGCCGGGGTTCAGCAAGGACACCAAGTACCCGGTGTTCTACCTGCTGCACGGCATCGGCGGGGACGAGAACGAGTGGCCGCGGGGCGGGGTGCCGAACGTCATCCTGGACAACCTGTCCGCGGACAAGAAGCTGGTGCCGATGATCGTCGTCATGCCGAACGGCCGGGCGGCGACGGACGTGACTGCCCGCGACCCGATTCCCAAACAGGGGCCGGCGTTCGCCGCGTTCGAGCAGGACCTGCTCAAAGATCTGATCCCGTTCGTCGAGAAGACTTACCCGGTGAAGGCGGACCGGGAGAGCCGGGCATTGGCCGGGCTGAGCATGGGCGGCGGGCAGTCGCTCAACTTCGGGCTGGGCAACCTGGACACGTTCGCCTGGGTGGGCGGGTTCTCGTCCGCCCCGAACACCAAGCGGCCGGCCGACCTCATCAAGGACCACGCCGACGCCGTCAAGAAGCTGAAGCTGCTGTACGTCGCCTGCGGGGACAAGGACGGGCTGATGCGGGTCAGCGAGGGCGTCCACAAGATGCTGGACGAGAAGAAGGTGCCGCACGAGTACCGGGTGATTCCGGGCGGTGCCCACGACTTCAAGGTGTGGAAGAGCGACCTGTACCACTTCGCGCAACTCATCTTCCAGGACGGCGGCAAGAAAGCTCCCGAGAAGAAAGACGAACTGAAGCCGGAAAAGAACGAGCCGGCGAAGCCGGCCGACGAGGGCAAGCCGTCGGCCACCAACCTGCCGAACGCCCAGTACCCGCGGGTGCATGCCGACGGGCGGGCGACGTTCCGGCTAAAAGCCGCGGACGCCAAAAAGGTCCAGGTGTTCACCAACTACGGGCTGGGGCCGCGTGGGCACTGGGACATGACGAAGGGGAATGACGGCGTGTGGACGTTCACCTCCCCGCCGATCGTGCCCGGCTTCCACTACTACGGCTTTTTGGTGGACGGGGTGTTCATGAACGACCCCGGCACCGACACCTACTTCGGCACCAGCAAGCCGACCAGCGGCATCGAGATCCCCGAGAAGGGGGTGGACTTCTTCCACGCCAAGGACGTGCCGCACGGCGAGGTGCGGTCGCGGTGGTACAAGTCCAAAGTGACCGGCCAGCACCGCCACATTCAGGTGTACACCCCGCCGGGGTACGACGCCGACCCGAAGACGAAGTACCCGGTGCTGTACCTGCAACACGGCGGCGGGGAGGACGAGACCGGGTGGGCCAAGCAGGGGCACATGCACTTCATCCTGGACAACCTGATCGCGGCGAAGAAGGCGGTGCCGATGATCGTGGTGATGGAGAAGGGGTACGCGACGAAGGCGGGCGAGCAGCCGGCGGCTCCGGGACGCGGGTTCGGCGGCGGGGCGTTCGAGGACGTGGTGGTCAAAGACTTGGTCCCGATGATCGACGCCACCTACCGTACCATTGCCGACCGCGACCACCGGGCGATCGCCGGGCTGAGCATGGGGTCCGGGCAGGCGATGCAGATCGGCCTGACACACACCGACACCTTCTCGGCCGTCGGGGCGTTCAGCGGCGTGTTCCGCCAGGGGGATGTGAAGGCCGCCTACGGCGGGGTGTTCGCCGACCCGGCCGCGTTCGACCAGAAGATGAGCCTGCTGTACCTGCACTCCGGCGACCAGGGGTTGGACGAGGGCATCCACAAGGCCGCCGAGAGCCTGTACAACACCCTCCAGAAGGACGGGGTGAAGCACGTGGTGTTCCGCGACGCCAAGGGGCTGGGGCACGAGTGGCAGACGTGGCGGATCGCCTTCCACGACTTCGCCCCCCGCCTGTTCCAGCCGAAGAAATGAGGCCCCGGCGCCGGGGTCCGCCCACCCCGGCGCCGGGGCGGATGTGCTAAGCACTGCTCCTCCCTCCCCCGCGGCCGTTCGGCCCAGGAGTTCGACGTATGCCCCGTGCCCTGCTCGCGGTGGTGTGCGGCCTGATGGCCGCCTCACTGTCCGCCGCCGCCCCGCCGAAACTGTCGATCCTGTTCCTCGGCGACAACGCCGGGCACCAGCCGAAGACGCGGTTCGCGCTGCTCGAACCCGTCCTCGCCAAGCGGGGCATCGCCCTCACCTACACCGACAAGCTGGACGACATCACCCCGGCCAACCTGGCGAAGTACGACGGGCTGATGATCTACGCCAACCACACGCCGGGCAAACCGGAACACGTGCAGGCCATCCTCGACTACGTCGCCGGCGGCAAGGGGTTCATCCCGCTGCACTGCGCCAGCTACTGCTTCGTGAACAACGACGACTACGTCAAGCTGGTCGGGGCGCAATTCCGCTCCCACACCACCGGCGTGTTCCGCACCCAGACGGTGGCGGCCGACCATCCGATCATGCAAGGCTGCCAGAGCTTCGAGAGCTGGGACGAGACGTACCTGCACCACAAGCACAACGAGACGGACCGCACGGTGCTGGAGGTGCGGGCCGAACGCGACCTGAAGGAGCCGTGGACGTGGGTGCGGACGCAGGGGAAGGGGCGGGTGTTCTACACCGCCTGGGGGCATGACCACCGTGTGTGGAGCCACGACGGGTTCCACACGCTGGTCGAGCGGGGCACCCGCTGGGCGTGCGGACAGGACCTGAAAGAGGCCACGACGTACACCGACGCCCCGAAAATGACCAAGGTCGTCGGCGACAAGACAGACTTCGAGTACGCCGAGGCGAAGATCCCGTTCTACCCGAAGAGCACCCGCTGGGGCACCATCGGCGACCCGATCACCAAGATGCAGAAGCCGCTGTCAGTCGAGAAGAGCCTGAAGCACTACAGCGTGCCGGAGGGGTTCGAGCTGAAACTGTTCGCGTCCGACGACCAGTTCGGCGGCAAGCCGATCGCCATGACCTGGGACGACCGCGGGCGGCTGTGGGTGAGCGTCACCCGCGACTACCCGAACGAGCTGCAGCGGGAGGAGGGCCAGGGCCGCGACGGCATCGTCGTGTGCGAGGACACCGACGGGGACGGCAAGGCGGACAAGATCACCCCGTTCGCCGACCAGCTGAGCATCGCCACCAGCCTGCTGTGCGTCCACGGCGGGGTGCTGGTGCACCAGGCGCCGCACACCCTGTTCCTGAAGGACACCGACGGGGACGGCAAGGCCGACCTGCGGCAGGAGGTGATCACCGGCTGGGGGACGAACGACACGCACGCCGGGCCGAGCAACCTGCGGTACGGGTTCGACAACTGGGTGTACGGGATGGTCGGGTACGCCGGGCTGCGGGGCACGGTGGCTGGCGAGACGTTCCGCTTCGGCCAGGGGTTGTACCGGTTCAAGCTGGAGAAGGACGGCGAACACAAGCTGAAGGTGACCAAGCTGGAACTGCTGCGGAACGTGAACAACAACGCCTGGGGGGTGGCGTTCAGCGAGGACGGCGAACTGTTCGGCAGCACCGCCAACGGCTGCCCGCTGGTCCACGTCGGCATCCCGAACAGGTATTACGAGAAGGTGCGGGGGGCGAACCCCGGGGTGCTGCAGAACATCGTGCTGAACAACAACTTCCACCCGATCACCGACGGCGTGCGGCAGGTGGACTGGCACGGCGGGTTCACCGCCGGCTCCGGGTGCGCGATTTACACCGCCCGCAACTATCCGGAAGCGTACTGGAACCGCACCGCGTTCGTGTCCGAACCGACCGGCCACCTGGTGGCCGCCCTGGTGCTTCAGCCGAGCGGCACCAACTACGTCGCCCGGTACGGGTGGAACCTGGTGGCCGCCGACGACGAGTGGGCCGCCCCGATCGACGCCCAGGTCGGGCCGGACGGGAACGTGTGGGTGCTCGACTGGTACAACTTCATCGTCCAACACAACCCGACGCCGGCCGGGTTCACCACCGGCAAGGGGGCGGCCTACGAGACCCCCGCCCGCGACAAGACGCACAGCCGCATCTACCGGCTGGTGTACACGAAAGCCGCCGACAGGAAGCGGCTGGACCTGAGCGGCGCGAAACCCGACGCACTGGTCGAGGCGCTCAAGTCGGACAACCTGTTCTGGCGGCAGCACGCCCAGCGGCTGCTGGTGGAAGCCGGCGACAAGTCGGTGGTCAACGCGCTCGTCAAGCTGATCGGCAACCCGGCCGTGTCGCCGACCACCGCCATCAACGCGCTGTGGACGCTGGACGGCCTCCAGGCCCGCGGCGAAACGTCGTCGATGCTGAACTACAAGGGGTCGGCGGCGGTGCGGAAGGCGGCGCTCCAGACGCTGCCGAAGGACGCCAAGTCGGTCGAACTGATCCTCGGCGCGAACGTGCTCGACGACGCTGATCCGGGCGTGCGGCTGGCCGCCCTGCTGGCGCTGGCCGACATGCCGAGCGCCGACGCGGCCGGGGCGGAGCTGGCGAAGCGGCTGACCGCCCTGGACCCGAACACCGACCGCGGGCACGCCGACGCCACCCTGATCGCGTGCGTGGCCCACGCCGCCCCGGTACTCAAATCGCTGGCCGCGATGCCGAACCGGACGTGGTCGCGGGAGTCGCTGGCCACCGTCGAGCGGATCGCCGCCAGCCACGCGGCGAAGGCGCCGAGCGACGTGGGCACCATGCTCGCGGCGGTGAACGCCTCGGCGGTGTCGGACGCCATCGTGTCCGGGCTGGCGAGCGGCTGGCCGACGACCAAATCGCCGACGCTGACCGCGGCCGACGAGCAGGCGGTGGCGAAGGCGCTGACCGCCACGTCGCCGACCAGCCGCGGGCGGCTGCTCAAGCTGGCCGCCGGCTGGGGGGTGAGGGGGCTGGACGCCCAACTCGGCGAACTGGCGAAGGGGCTGCTCGTCACCGTCACCGACGAGAAAGCCGGGGACGCCACCCGCGTGACCGCGGCGAAGCAGATCGTCGAGTTCCTACCGGCCGACGAGGCCGCCGCCGAGAAGCTCGCCGGCCTCATCACCGCCAAGGCCAGCCCGGAACTGGTGGCCGGCCTGCTCGAAGCGCTCGCCGGGTCGAAGGCGAAGGCCGCCGGCCCGGCGCTGGTGGCGAAGCTGCCGTCCCTGCCGCCGGCCGTCCGCCCGCTCGCCCTGCGGGTGGTGCTGGCCCGCCCGGAGCCGACGAAGGCGTTCCTGGACGCGGTCGAGAAGGGTGTGCTGCGGTTCGACATGCTCGACCTGGACCAGAAGACGGCGCTGGCCGCCCACCCGAACGGCGAGGTGGCCGAGCGGGCGAAGAAGCTGCTGGCGATGGGCGGCGGGCTGCCCGACGCCGACCGGCAGAAGGTGATCGACCAGTTCACCGAGGTCGTCAAGAAGACGGGCGACGCCGGGCTGGGCAAGAAGGCGTTCGTCACCCACTGCGCGAAGTGCCACAAGCACGGCGGGGAGGGCGCGCAGATCGGCCCGGACCTGACCGGGTTCGCCGTCCACCCGAAGGAGGAGATCCTGATCGCCGTGCTCGACCCGAGCCGCAGCGTGGAGGGTAACTTCAAGGCGTACACCGCCCGCCTGCTGGACGGCCGCGTGGTCACCGGGCTGCTGTCGTCGCAGACGAAGACGACGGTGGAGCTGCTGGACGCGGAGAACAAGAAGCAGGCCATCAACACCGCCGACCTGGACGAGCTGACCGAGTCGAAGAAGTCGCTCATGCCCGAGGGGTTCGAGAAGCAGATGACGAAGACCGAGCTGACCGACCTGCTCGAGTTCATGACCCTGAAGGGCAAGTACGTGCCCATCCCGCTGGACAAGGTGGCCACCACGGTCAGCACCCGCGGCATGTTCTTCGAGGCGAACGGGCAGGCCGAGCGGCTGGTGTTCCGCGACTGGAAACCGAAGGAGTTCAACGGGGTGCCGTTCCACCTGGTGGACCCGGCCGGGGACACGGTGAAGAACGTGGTCATGCTGAACGGCAAGAACGGGGACAAGCCGCCGAAGATGCCGAAGAGCGTCACCCTGCCGTGCAACACCCCGGCCAAGGCCATCCACCTGCTCAGCGGCATCGGCGGGTGGAGCTACCCGGCGAGCGAGAAGGGGACGGTGAGCGTGACGGTGCGGCTGACCTACGCCGACGGCAAGACGGAGGACCACGAGCTGAAGAACGGCGTCCACTTCGCCGACTACATCAGCCGGCGCGACGTGCCGGAGTCGAAGTTCGCGTTCGAGATGCGGGGCCGCCAGCAGGTGCGATACCTGAGCATCACCCCGAAGCGACCGGAGCTGATCAAGACGATCGAGTTCGTGAAGGGGCCGGACGACACCGCGCCGATCATCGTGTCGGTGACGATCGAGACGCCGTAAGTCGGAACACCGGCGGGCCGCCGGTGCCACGGGGCTTTTTCTTCCGTGGCACCGGCGGCCCGCCGGT
>JALHQU010000028.1 GCA_022841795.1 Fimbriiglobus sp. | reverse complement strand
ACTTGTTCCGGAGTTGGTTCACCGTCCGATGCCGGATGAACGGAATACGGGCCATCGGATTCCCTCCCGCAACACGGGGTTGCGAGGGCAGCATAGGGAATCAGAGAAATTCGGTATGAACCGGTCGATCAGCCGGCCGATGGCCGTCCACAACCCCTCGACCGTCCGCTCGGCCGCGCTCCGCACCAGCCGCTTCAGCTTGGCGAAGGCGTTCTCGATCGGGTTCCGGTCCGGGCTGTACGCCGGCAGGTACTCGTGCCGGATGCGGCACCGGGCGAACGCCGCTCGGACGGCCGGCGTCTTGTGCGCCCGCAGGTTATCCAGGATGACCAGGTCGCCGCGGCGGGTCTCCTTCGCCAACACCTGCTCCACGTAGGCGGCGAACGTGGCCCCGTCCATCGCCCCGTCCAGGACCATCGGGGCGATCACCCCGCCGGTGGTCAGCCCGCCCACGAAGGTGGTCGTCTTCCAGTGCCCGTGCGGCACCGCCGCGACCACCCGCTGCCCCCGCGGGGCGTACCCGAACAGCCGGTCCATGGCCGTGGTGAACCACGTCTCATCCAGGAAGATGAGCCGCCTGGCCCGAGAGGCGAGGATTAGCGTCGGCCACTCCCGGCGGGCCTGGCGGACGTCCGGGCGGTCCCGCTCGGTGGCGTGGGCGGACTTTTTTTGAACGACAGGCCGAGCCGCCGGAGCATCCGCCAGACGGTGAGCGGGGCGACGCCCACGCCCAGCCGGTCGCGGATCTCGGCCGGGGTCAGGTCGGGCCGCTCGGCGTTCAGCTGGCGGGGGCGGTCGGCCTGGTCGGTCAGCACGGGTGGGCGGCCGCGGCGGGCGGCGCTGGGGGCGAGCGAGCCGGTCTGCCGGTGCCGCTGCATCAGCCGGCGGACGAACGCCGGGCTGACGGCGAACCGCTCGGCCACCTCGCCCGTCGGGTCGCCCGACTGCCGCGCCTCGAAGATGCGGACTCGCAAGTCCATGGAGATGGCGGCCATGACTCCCTCCGACCGGGCGGACGACGCAACTCCCCTCCGGTTGCCACTCTATGACCCGCTACGAAAAAACGAAGTCCGCTCTAGTTGTCGGCCGGCGGGGTGCCGACGGCGGCGAGCAGGCGGAGTTGGGCACGGTTGTGGTCCATGACCGCGCTCAGGTAATTTAGCCGGGCGGTGTTCAGCGCCTGGATAGCCTGCAACGGGCGGAGGGCGTCGAACAGGTTGTTCGCCCCGACCACGTTCTGCGTGCCCGACTTGTTGATGCGGTACAACTCGGTCGCCTCTTTCACCGCCTCCTCCGCCGGGCCGATGGCCTCGAACTTGGCGGCGGCGGTCTGGGCCGCTTCCACCACCTCGGCGGCGGCGCGGGCTTGCGACTCGGCCAGTTGGTAACGTGCCTGATCGACCGCCGCCCGTCGCTCGGCCACCCCCGCCCGGTTGCCGAACCCCAGGTTCCGCACCTCCCAGAACAGTTGCACGCTCAGCGCGTTGCGGGCGTTGAAGTCGGCGAGGTCGGCGTTCACCCCGCCGCCGAAACTGCCGGTCTGGTTCTGTACCGCCACCTTCGGGATGAACGGCTCTCGCCTGGCTTGCCGTACCCGCTCCCACGCGGCGGCGATGGCTTCGCGCCCGGCAGCGAGGTCAGGGCGGGTGTCCAGGGCGGTGGCGAGCAGGTCGTCGAGGGTGCGGGCCGGGTCGATGAGTGTGAGCGGGGCGACAGTGAGGTCGGCCGGCACCAGCTTCACGTTCGGTTGCAGGTAGAGCAGGCGGCCGAGTCGGGCGCTGACGGCGGCGGCCTTGCTCTCCAGGTCCAACCGCTCGGTGCGGCGGAATAGCACCTCGGTTTTCGCCCGGTTCACGTCCCCGGCGGTGCGATCGAGCGTCGCCGCCTTCGCGTTCTCCGCCCCTTTCAGCAGCTCCTCCGCCCGAGCGAGCGTGTCGGCGTTGATCTCCAACTGGGCGTGCAGTTGCACCAGATCGAGGTACGCAGCGGCGGCGTCTTGTTCGGCCGTGATAGTCGCCGCCACCTCCTGGAACTGCACCGCTGCCCGCACCCGGCGGGCGACGAGCGGACCGTACAGGGCGTCGGCGACGTTCAGCGTGAGGGCCGGGCCGCCGCCGTAAAACAGGTTCGCCCGCGACACCCCGAACACCTCTCCCCGCTGGTTCTGGGTCTGTCCGTCGAAGCGGTTGTACGCCGCCCCGACCGTCAGGTTGGGCAGCCACTGCACCTCCGCCTGGGCGACTCTGGCTTGGGCTTCGGCCACCCGCGCGCGGGCGAACCCGACGGTCGGGCTGTTCACGTCCACCAGCCGCAGCACCGTGGGCAGGTCGATCGGGTGGGTTTCCAGTTGGGCGTAGGCGGGGCGAGTCGCTGACGGGACGGGGGCAGCGGGTTCCACCGCCGTGGCGAGTGTCAATCGGCTGTCAGCGGGTGGAGAGGTGGCTGGCGATTTCGCGGCGGATGCCGGGCGAGCAACGGGGTACGAGCGGGTGTACGGGGAAGCGGTCTCGACCTCCACCGGAGCAGACGCGCATCCGGCCAACGCCGCTGCCGGCACCCAAACCAGCCGGCGTACCCAACTCTGAGTCATTTCGGGTCTCCGTTCCCTGGGGCACTGTCACCAGTCGGCCGGGGCCACGCTCACACTCGCCCCGTCGCCCAGTTCCAGTTGGCGGGCGGCTACCACCTGCTCCGCCCCGGTCAACTCGGTCAGCACCTCACGGGTGTTCCCGTCCGCCGTCTTCCGCTTCACCAGCATGGCCACCCGCACCGTCTTGCCGTCGTTCACCTGAACCCGCACCGGCACCTGTTTCGTCTTCCCGTCCTCGACGAGTAGCACATAGCTGGTGCCGCTCCGGGAGTAGACGGCGGTGGCGGGCAGCACGAACGATTTGCCGTACCCGCCCACCTGGAGCCGCATGGTGCCGGTCATGCCGGGTAGCAACCGGCCGGCCGAATGACCGGGGGCGAACGCCCGCGCCGGCAGCGGGTCGGTCGGCCCCTTCGGGTAGCTCACCTTGCCGGCGGTGGTCAGCCGCTGGTATTCGGCGTTGTCGCCGTTGAACAGGTCCACCTCCACCCGCATGGTGCGGTCGGCGTTCTGCACGCTCGGGGCGAACCGGGTGACGGCGGCCGGGATGGTGACGCCCGGCAGCCCGTCCACCCGCACCTCGGCAGGCGTATCTGCCGTCACCAGCGAGGCGAAGGCGTCGGGAAACCGGGCGGCGATGGTCACCAGATCGACGCGGGCGATCGAGATCAGTGTTTCGCTGTTCCCGGTGGTGGCGTTCTGCACGAACGACCCCGGATCGACGCTCCGGCGGACGATCACCCCGTCGAACGGGGCGACCACGGTGGCGTAGGCGGCCACCGCCTTCGCTTTGTCCAAATCCTTCCGCGCGCCGTCGATGAGCGCTCGCTTGAGATCAATATCGGCTGCCGCCCCCTCCACCTTTGACTCCGACTCGGAATAATCGGCACGGGCGCGCTCCACGTTCGCCTTCGCCGCCGTCACCGCCGCCTCGCTCGCCAGGTAGTCCCGCTGCTCCTCTTCCACCACGCTGCCCACCACGTCCCCCTTTTGTGCGAGCGCCGCGAACCGCTCGTACCGCCCCTTTTTCAGGTCGCGGGTGGCGGACACCGCTTGCACGTCGGCCTCCCGCTGTTTGATGGTGGCGGCCGACACCTTCACCGCCGCCTGCGCGTCTTTCAGCTTCGCCTCCGACACCTTGAGTTCCTTCTCCCGCTGCACGATCGTCGCCTCCGCCCGCCCCACGTCCTGCACCAACTCCGGCACGTCGATCTCGACTAGCACCTCCCCCTGCGTGACCTTGTCGCCGATGTCGTGGCGGACGGCCTTCACCAGCCCGCTCGCCCGCGCCCGCAGGTCGGCCCGGTAGTACGGCTCCACCACCGCCAACTGATCGACGGTGATGGGCACGCTGGCCGCCGCCTTCGGACGGATCACCTTCGCCGACGGAGCGGACGTTTCCCGCCCGGGTGACGCCTGGGCGTTCTTCGGGTGCTGGTCGAACGGGTTCGGGATGACCCCGGTGAACACCGCCACCGCCACCCCGACGCCGCCGAACCCGACGGCGGCGGCCAGGGCGATCTTGAGCCACCGCGTCAGCCCGCCCGTCTTCAGGTGGGGTGGCTGGGTGACGGGGGTGAGTTCCACGTGCTCGGTCTCGTGGGCATCCATTAGTGGGCCTCCGGGTGGCGGTCGGTGGGCAGGTGGTGGCGGTCGCGGATGAGCAGGGTGAACAGGATGGGCACGACGAACAGGGTGAGGGCGGTGGCGGTGACCAGCCCGCCGACCACGGCGCGGGCAAGGGGGGTGAGCGATTCACTCCCGCGGCCCAGTCCCAGTGCCATCGGCAGCAGGTCGAGGAACGTGGCCAGGAAGGTCATCAGGATCGGGCGGAAGCGGGTGACGGCCGCCTCGGTGATCGCCTCGAACACCCGCTTGCCCTGCTTGCGGAGGTGGTTGGCGAAGTCGATCAGCAGCACCCCCTGCGACACCACGATGCCGACCAGGAAGATCACCCCCATCTCCGACTGCACGTTCAGGCTGGTGCCGGTGGCCCACAGGATGCCGAGCACCCCGATCAGCCCGAGCGGGACGGCGGCCATGATGATGAGCGGCTGGACGAACGACCGCATGAGCGGCACCATCAGCAGGTACACCAGCACCGACGCCAACCCCAGCCCGACCCCCAGGCTCTGGGCGGACTCGGTCATCCGGGCGTACTCCCCCTTCAGCTCGATCCGCATCCCCTCGGGCAACTCCGCACGGATCGGGGCGATGGCCTTCTCCACGTCCGCCGCCACGTTACCGATGTCCCGGTTCTCGGTGTTCACCAGCACGTCCACGATCCGCTTCAGCCCGACGTGGTTGAACTCCACCGCCTGGGTGGTGTCGCGGACGGCGACGAGCGAGCTGAGCCGGACGGGTTCCTTCTGGTTGGTGCCGGTGGCGATGATGCTGGACAGGTCGGCCAGCCGGAAGCTCGGGTCGTCCGGGTACTGCACGGCGATGAAGTACTGGTTGCCGCTCTTCGGGTCGATCCAGAAGTTGCGGGTGAGGGCGATGCTGCTGTTCATGGCCGTCACCACCTGCATCACCACGTCGCGGGCGGACAGGCCGACGCTGGCGGCCTTATCGCGGTTCACGTCCAGCACCAGGTACGGCGCGTCGTTCCGCTGGAGCACCCGCACGTCGGCCGCTCCGGGTACGCCGCGGATGGCCGCCTTCACCTTCCGCGCCACCTCGAACTTCTGGTCCGGGGTGCCGCCGGTGATTTGCAGGTCGATGGGCGAACTGGCCCCGAAGTTGAGCGCCGCTGACACCATCCCGCCGGTGTCGAAGCTGAACTCCAGGTCGGCGAACTCGGGGGTGTCGGCGAACGCCTTCCGCAGCAGCACGGCGTACTCCTGGGCCGACCGCGTCCGCTCCGGGGTGAGTTGCAGGCGGATGACCGTGTCCTGCTGGCCGGCGTTGGCCGAGTAGGCGGCGCTCCAGTCGTTATTCAGCCCGATCTCGGACACCACCGTCTGGAGTTCGTGCGGCGGGACGGTCTCGGCGATCACCCGCTCCACCTCGGCCACCCGCCGTTCGGTGGCGTCCAGCCGCAGGTGCGACGGCGCCCGCACCTGCACGCTGATCTGCCCGGCGTCCACCTGCGGGAAGTATTCCTGGCCGATGAACCGGAGCAGGAGGAGCGAGCCGGCGAACACCAGGGCGATGCCGCCGAGTACCGGGAGCCGCCGGCCGAGCGCCCAGTGCAACGCCGCCGAGTACCGGCCGGTGACCCACTGGAGGCCGCCGTCGATGCGGGCGTACACCCGGCCGAAGAAGCCGACCGGCGCCGCCGTTTCGTGCGGCAACCCCTGCCCGCGGCGGTGTTCGTGTTCATGCCCGTGGCCGTGCTGGCCGTGCCCGCGGAGCATGGCGGCGCACAGCGACGGCACGAACGTCCAGCTGAGTGCCAACGAGAACAGCATGGCGAACCCGACGGCCAGCGTGAGCGGCTTGAACAGGAACCCCCCGACGCCGGGTGTGAGGGCCACCGGGCACAGCACGATGATGAGGGCGAGGGTTGCCACCACCACCGGCAGGGTGAGTTCGGACGTGCCGTCCAGGGCGGCCTGGAACGCCGACTTGCCCATGCGGATGTGCCGCTCGATGTTCTCCAGCACCACGATGGCGTTATCCACCAGCGGGCCGATGGCCAGGAACAGCCCGCCGAGGGTCATCACGTTGATGCTGTTGCCGGTGGTCTTCAGTCCGACGATCGCCCCCAGGATGGACAGCGGCAGGGCGATGACGGCGATCAGCGTCATCCGCCAGTTGCCCAGGAACACCAGGATCATCACCGCCACCAGGATGGCCCCGACGACCCCCTCGTGGATCAGGCTCTCGATCGCCTTCCGCACGTAGTCCGTCTGGTCGATGACGAACTCCAACTTGCTCCCCTCGGGCAGTTCCGACTTCATGTCCGGGATGGACGCCCGCACCCCGTCGGCCACCGCCAGGGTGCTCGCCCCCTGCTGGCGGTAGATGGGCACATACACCTGCGGCTTGCCGTTCACCCGCACCCGCGACTTCTGAATGACCGCGTCGTCCATGGCCGTGGCCAGGTCGCGGAGCAGGATGTGCTTGTCGCCGTCGAACACCACCGGCAGGTCGTTGATGTCGTCCACCGTGCGGGCCATGGCGTTGGTGTCCAGGGCGATCTGGCTGTCGCCGATGTACGCCACCCCCGGCGAGGCCATCAGGTTGCCCTGGTCGAGCGCCCGCACCACGTCCACCGGGGACAGCTTCCGCGCCTCCAGCTTCTGCCGGTCCAGGTACACCATCACCCGCCGGTCCTTCCCGCCCACCACCACCGGGGCGACGCACCCCCGCACCGCTCCGAGCCGGTTCCGCACCTCCACCCGCGCCAGATCCTTCACCTCCTGCTCGGCCATGTCCGGGTTAGATACAGTCAGAATGCCCACCGGCAGGGTGCCGGTCGGGTCGAACGGCAGGGCGACCGGCGGCAGGGTGTTGGTCGGCAAGTACGGCAGGGCGGCGCCGGTGAGCGAGGTGGTCTGCGTGAGCGCCGAGTTGGGATCGACATCGTCCTGGAAGTACAGCTTCACCACGCTCACCCCGGCCACCGACCGCGATTCGACCGACTGCACCCCGGCCGACTGGTTCACCCACCGCTCCACCCGGTCGGTGATGGTCCGCTCGATGCTCCGGGCGGGCATGCCGTTGTAGTACGTCAGCACCTGCACCGCCGGCGTCTTGAACGCCGGCAGGATGTCGATCGGGATGGACGCGACGGCCACCGCCCCGAGGATGGCGATGAACAGTGCGAGCACGATCACCCCGTAGGTGTTGCTCAGCGCCAAACGAATCAATCCCATGCCACCCCCCTGCATCCGGGCGCAGATTCAGCATCCAGTAGTACCAGCTACAACCGTGGAGCGATACCGAAATGTGCCGCTCCTCGCCCCAACTCCCTCCTCCGATGACTGGTGGGTTTGTTTTGGCGAACCCGTTGCGTTGGGCTATTCGTGTTCGACGGTGATGAGCAGGTCGGCCACCTGCGGCGGGGGAATGTTCGACCCGCCCCGCCGGGCTTGCAGGCGTTCGAGTTCGTGCAGGGTGGAGGTGAGTTGGGTGTACAGGTGCTTCTCGTACTTCATGATCCGCTCGGCCGCCACTTCCGGTGGGAGTAGTGCTGTCGCTGCCGACCGATCCGCTTCCGCGTCCAGCCGTCGGTTGAGTGCGGACACCTCCGCCTCCCGCCGCTTCACCCCGCGGGCGAACCCGGCCGCTCGGCTGTCGAGCGTCCGCAGCAACTCGACCCGGAACTCGGCGGCCGGCCACTCGGTCGCACCGGCGTAGTAATCGACGGCGGTGAGGAAGGTGTCCCGCGGCCACGCGGCCCCGGCCGGTCGGTCGGTGGGCAATCCGATCCGGCTGAGGAACGCTTTGTCCGTATGCCAGAGCGGTTCGTAGTGCCGCATCGGGCAGTCCATCGCCAGGGTGTACGCCTCCCCTAGCAGCGAGCGTGCCGACTTCGCCGGGAGCGGTTCGGCCTCGGCACCTTCGCTCAGGGTTCGCCGGAGGAGGTCGGCGTCCGCGCGGGCGGTGAAGAACGCCTCCCGCTGGCGGCGGACATCCTGCTCGGCCATCAGCAGTTGGTTATGGTGGTTGTGGTGCCGGCCGGCGAACGCGATCGGGTCCGCCTCCGGCGGCAGCAACCCGCTGTCCTCCATCGCCGCGACCGTGTTCGCCGCCTCGTACCGGGCCAGCCGGGTCAGCCGCCACAGGAGGAGCACCACCCGTTCGGCGAGCGTGACTTCGAGCAGCCCGACCGGATCGAGTGAGTCGGTGATCCCCTGCCGGTGCGTTTGCCAGTCCGCCTCGCTCTCCCCCGGCACGACCGGCAGGCGGGCGAAGATGCCATGTCGGACAGCGTTCCGGGTGACGATCAGCTTGCCGGTCGGGGTGTGAGGTCCGATCGAGTGAATGGCGTTCCGGCGGTTGGCCGCGATCTTGGCGGGGCTGGTCATCGGTGGCTCCGACGGCGCGACTGATGCGCCGGTATCAATGTACACACGCCGCGATCCGGGCTGTCCCTCACTCGGCTCTTGGTCGTTGCTGGATTCGGTCCTCCCATTCCGCTCTCACCGCCTTCCACAACTCCCGGACGGGTTGAGTGAAGAACCCGCGGGATGACACGAACAGTTTCCCGCCGAAGTGCAGCGGGGGAAGTTGGGTCTTCTGCTCGGCATTCTTCACGTCCTTGAACATGTACTTGGCGGCGGCGATGATCGAACCGCGTCGGCTGTCGCAAGAGAACACCACGTCCGGCGGGAGGATGGCCCTGACGAGCTTGCTCGTCACCTTCTGCGAAGTCCGGAACCAAACGTGGGCGTGAACCCGACCGCTCTGCCACTCGAAGACTCGGGCGTACTCTAGATCGCCGCCCAGCCGCCGTTTCAGCTTGACCAACCATTTCCCGACGAGGGCGGCGAGCGTCCTTTCCGACATCCCATCGGGCGGGTGGAGGACGAGGTGATGGCTGGGCGGTAGGGTCTGAAAGGAGTACAGGGCACAGACGGCGAGCTTCCACGCCCACAGCCTGCGGCACTCCACCGAACACTTCGGCCGCCCACACCGCACCTTCACCCGCTTCCTCGTCCGCCAGTACAGGATGAAGCGGGGGACTGCCGCAGCGATGGAACGGCGAATTGAGGTAGTGTCTCAGTTTGACGTGTGTTCACTATGCCCGTAACGGCCGGTTCCCTTGCCGGGCGTCGTCCGTTGGTGTAGCGTCGGGGTATGGCAAAGTCACCGAAGAAGAAGCCGACCGCCAAGCCGAAGACGCCGAAGGAGCGGGGGGACGTGAACACGCTCGCCTTCCGCATCGTGCAGGAGGCGACCGGGCAGGCGCCCAAGACGCCCGACCCGGACGCGGGGAAAGACCCGGCGGCGGTGTCGCTCGGCAGGAAGGGTGGGCAGGCGCGGGCGAAGGCGATGACCAAGAAGGCGAAGACGGCGAGCGCGAAGAAGGCGGCGCGGGCACGGTGGAACACTTCCGGCAAGTAATCGGGTACACTTCAGCAAGCGGGAAGGCCGGAGTAGCTACCGGCTGACGCTATCCCCGTGCGGCGGTTGCTCCACTCTGCCGCACGGGGATAGCCGACCCGTGAAGTGGAGCGCCCGATGGCTCGCATTCAGCGAGTCACGTCACAGGCCGTTTTCGACCTGTTCAAGTCGCTAGACAACGACTCTCAACGGGAGTTCGTCCGCACCCTCGCGCAGCTTGTGGGCGCGGAAGTCATTTACTTCATGCTCGGTCAACTGCCCCCACTGGAACAGGAGCGGTTTACGCACATGTTGGGTGGGACGCTCATGGTGGATTTGCTCCCGCTGTTCGTGCAAGAAGCAACCAGGATGATTCGGGAATGCCCACAGAAGGCAGCAGCAGAGATGGAGGAGGAAATGCTCAAGAAGGTCGGTAGATACCTGGAGACCTACCGCCAAAAAATCGGGGAACTGGAACAGGGCAAGTTGAAAGAGAAGAGGGACAGGAAGTCAGACCCGGAGATCGTGAAGCGAAACGTGGAGATATGCGACCTCAAGCGTGCGAATGCGGAACATTGGAGCCACCGCCGGCTTGGGAAGAAGTACGACCTGTCGCCACAGGCCATTTCCCTGATCTTGAAGGACGAAGCCAAGTGGCGTCAGATGGCCGAAGGTGTCAAGTAACTAGTTCCTTGAACCCAAAGCGCCAAGCAACAAGTTCTTGAACGGCGACGGCCCGAGTAACGGGGGGTAAAGTTCTCCTGCCCAACAGGAGAAAGGCCATGAGGAGAAGTGCAGGCTCCACGGTGGCGACCGCCGCAACGTGGGGCGACGACCACACCCGCCAGTGACGGCGGGTGCAGTGAGGGACTTCTGGGGTAACAGCCGGGAGGTTCTGAGCAAGGCGGTCAACGTGGGCCGGGAGAGCCTAGCACCCTCCCCGGCTCACGTCATTTTAGCACGGACCCTCCGCGATCCAATACCGAACCGCGCACTACCGACATCGCGGCAATCCGTACCGTTACGCACAATGTTCAGTATGAACCGCCTGCCCATCTCCGAGCGTGTCGCCATCCTCCGCGGACTCACCGAAGGGTGTTCCCTGCGGTCCATCTCCCGCATGGTCGGGGTGTCGATCAACACCGTCACCAAGTTGTTGGTGGACGCGGGCCGGGCGTGTGCCCGGTTCCAGCACGACACCATGCGAAACCTCACCTGCCGCCGCCTCCAACTGGATGAGATTTGGGGGTTCGTGTACTGCAAGGAGCGGAACGCCGGGACCGCCACCAACCCGCAACCGGGCATGGGCAGCGTGTGGACGTGGATCGGCATCGACGCGGAAACCAAACTGGTCCCGTCCTGGCTGGTCGGGCTGCGGGACGGGGAACACGCCCGCGCGTTCGTGTGCGACCTCGCCGAGCGACTGACCAGCCGAGTGCAGATCACGACCGACGGGCTACGGGCGTATGTGGACGCGATGGAAGCCGGGTTCGGGGGCGAGGTGGACTACGCCATTCTGCACAAGGTGTACGGCAACGCCACCGCGGACGAATCCCGCTACAGCCCGCCCGAGTGCATCGGGTGCCAGCGTCAAGCCGTGAGCGGGGCGCCGGACCTGATGGGGGCGTCCACCTCATACGTCGAGCGTCAGAACCTCACCCTGCGGATGCGGAACCGGCGGTTCACCCGGTTAACCAACGCCTTCAGCAAGAAGTTGGAGAACCTGGAACACTCCGTCGCCTTGCACTTCTTCGTCTACAACTTCATCACCCGTCACATGTCGTTGCGGATGCCGCCCGCCCTGCGTGCCCGCGTCACCGATCACGTCTGGTCGTTCGACGAACTGGCCGAACTGATTGAGGCGGACATCGCCCGCCGTGCGACCGAGCGGGCGTGATATAATCGGGTGTCGGCCGTCGGGAGTAGCTACCCGATGAAAGCCGGTGCCGGGTGGCGGGCCGTACTCCGCTCACCATTCGGCACCGGCCCGCCGGCAACCCGGAGTACGCCCATGCCCCCGGTGCGGTGCGCCGACTGCGGCTTTCTGGCTGTCGTCCACGCCGAGACGGACGAACTGCTTGAAGTGCCCGAAGCCGTGCGGAAGACGTGGGCCATCCCGCCGAGTGCGACACGCCCGCAGTACAAGCGGTACTGCGACATGCCGGTGTGCTTCGCCCGAGCGTGCGATTTGGCGGGCGATGTCGGGGTGTTTTCACCGCAACGGGTGTTGGCGGTCATCGAGCGGGAACGGGAGTGCGGCGCCTTCCACGCCCACAAGGTCGGCCAGTCGCCGAAGGAACTGGAATCGATGATCACGCTTGAACGAATCCAGCAGGAAGCCGATGCGAGACGGGCAGCGGACGACGCGATCCAAGCCGAGCAGCGTCGTCAGGAAAAAGAGATAGCCGAGATACGCGAAAAACAGAAAGAGGACCGCGAAGATCGGAAGTGGAAGTGGGACGTTGGCCTAAAACTTTTCGTCCCCATCTTGAGCGTCGTGGTTGGCAGCGCCGGGACGTTGTTCGTTCAATGGGTGAGCCGACCTGCCCCGCCGACCCAACAGCAAGCACCAGTCACGTCCCCAATCACAACCCCTGCGACCAAGTAGGCACCCCGCCACTTTCCGGCACACAATCACCGCCCCGCCAAACTGAGACACTACCCGAATTGATGTGTTCTTGTATTCGGTGGTCGCCACCCGAGCGTTTCCCCACCCCTACGACCCGTACTGGTCGAGTTGGGCACCGGCCGCTTCCGACGCCCGATTCCGAGCGGCCGGGGTGCGGAGCAACGGTTGCGATTCACGACCGCCCGACGACAGCGCGGCCACGAACCGGCTGAACGTGGGGACGGAGCCGAGTTCGGATCAGCCGACCCGACCGCCATCCCCGTTCCCCGCCACCATCAGCCCATTTCCAGACTCACCTTCGTGGCGAGCGTCTGATCCCGCTCGGCGTACACCTGGGTCACGTCGGCCTTGCTGTGGCCGAGCGCCACCTGCGCCGCTTCTAGTCCGTACCGCTGCCGCACCTGCGTGGCGTGGGCGTGCCGCAGTTGGTTCGGGTGCCAGTGGCGCCTGTCGCCAACTCTCCACTTCCTGCTTCTGCTCCTCGGTCAGCCGCGTCCACCACGCCGATTCCGTTTCACCCTTCCGCCGGGCGAGCGGGGCGGGCAGCGGGAACGCCTTCTCACATGCCCGCCCCACCGCCCGGCCGTAGCTCGTCACCGTGTACTTGGCGGACGGCACCCGTGCCGGCTTCGTCTTGCGGACCGTCCGGTTCCGCGCCAGGTGCGACCGATACAGCGGAGTCTGGCGGCCTGCCGTTCGCTCGGCGTGTAGGTCGGCCACCACCCGCCGCGGGGAGAAGAAGTAGTCGGTCGGGTCGGCCGGGGTGAACGCGGCGAGTTCGGCCTGCGCCTTCGGCCCGATGGTGACGATCCGTGCCTTACCGCGGTGCTTCGTCTTGTACTGTGCCGGGGTGAACTTCCACACCGGACCGGCGGTGTCGAGGTCGGCCGGGCGGAGTTGGCACACCTCTCCCGGCCGCATCCCGGTGAGCCGCTGCACCCGCACCATCGTCCGCACCGCCGGGCGGAGGAACGGCAGGGTGGCGTCCACCATCGCATCGTTTGCCGGCTCGACCGGGGCGGTTTCACGGGCGGCGGTGCGGCCCGCTTGGAGTCCGCCCACTGCGGCGAGCGCTTGCAGCACGGCCGGCGGCACCAACTCGTTCTCCACGCCCCACTTGAACGCCCGGCGGATGCGGCCGACACGCTGGTTGATGAGCTTCCGCGACCAGCCCGCCGCGATCATCTGTTCCCGCACCGCTTTCAGCGCCAGCGGGCCGAACTCGTTCGCCGGAGTGTGCCCGTACAGGTGCCGCAGCAGGCGGAAAGTCTGGGCGAACTGCGGCAGTTCGTTCGTCGGGCTGCCGTCTGCCCGGCGGTAGTGCCCGTCGGCGAACCGCCAGAACCCGAGCAGCAACTCGTTCACAGTGATGTCCCACGCCCGCGTCGAGGGTGTCGCCACGGCCGACGGGATCGGGGCGACGGCGAGTTCGGCCAGGAGGCGGGCGTACTCGGCCTGCTCTCGGGGGAGTCGTACTTGCCGAGCGTCACCCACGCCCCGTTGAGCCAGCAGCGGGCGGTGCCGGACGGGGAGTGCAGGCGGTAGGTGGGGACGGAATTCTTGGGACGGGCCATCGCGGGAATGCTCCGGAAGAATTTCCGGGTAGTTACCCGGAAACTAGCCTCTTCCGGCCGCGCCTCCGAACGTCGGAGGGTAAGCGAAAACTGCTTCGGCCGATGGGTTTTCGTCGAGTGGGCAGTCCCGGGGTTGAACCGGGGACCTAGCGATTTTCAGTCGAATACTCTTCTTGCGTGTTTTCCCTGATTTTCTAGGTCTTTCGACGAATTCGAGCGGCGGGGACGGTTTCTACACTTTCCACAGTTTATGCCCTTTTAGCACAGTTTCCACGGCATCTCTGGCACTGCCAGAGTTCATGAATGGCACCACCATCTACTGTCGGTCGAGGTGACCGGAGCAGGTTGAGCGGCTGACAAATCCTCATTAAACGGGCACGGAGTCGAAGCCTCGCATCCCGAGGCCGGCGGTTGTCGTGGGGGTGCCGCTCGGGGCGGCGGCCCGAGTCGGGGCGAGCCGGGTGTACATGAGGGTCCACTACCCGACGGACGTGCTGGCTGGGTGGTCGGTCGGGCTGAAGTGGGCCGTCGGGTGCGTCCTCGTCGCCCGCCGGCTCCGGCGGCGGAAGGCGATCGGGCGGTCGGTCGAGTGACCCCGGCGAGCAGGGGGCGGAAGGGCCCCCCGAGGAAGGCGGCACGGCGAACCGCTTCCGGGCCGCGCCGGGGGCGCGATCTCGGGGGGCCTGACGTCCCCCTCTCGCCTCACCGGATCAGTTCGAGCGCCTTCGCGGCCACGTCGAACGCAGCCCGCGGGCGGGCGATCCGCGTCACCGCCGCCCGCATCGCCGCCAGCCGGGCCGGGTCGGCCAGCAGCGCCCCCACCTTGTACCCCAGGGTGGCCGCGGTGTTCGCCTTGATGGCCGCCCCGTTCTCCAGGAGGAAGTCGCTGTTCCGGCTCTCCTGCCCGGGGATCGGGTTGACCACCACCATCGCCGCCCCGCGGGCGAGCGCCTCCGACGTCGTCAGCCCGCCCGGCTTCGACACCACCAGGTCGGCGGCCGCCATCAGCTCGTCGATCTCGGTCGTGAACCCCAGGACCGTGACCCGGTGCCGGGCCGGGACCGGGCGGGCCGCGAGCCTCGCCTTCAGCTTCGCGTTCCGCCCGGACACCGCGACCAGGTGGATCGGCCGGTCCACCTCGAGCAGGGCGTCGAACAGCTTCTCCACCGGCCCGACCCCGAACCCGCCGGCCAGTTGGAGGACGACCGGGCGGTCGGCCGACAGGGCGTGCTTCTTCCGGCACGCGGCCTGGTCCTTCGGGGCGGCGAAGACGGGGTGCACGGGGATGCCGGTGGCGAACGTGCCGTCGGCCGGGGCGCCCCAGTGGGCGAGGTACCGGGCCCCCTCCTCGGTGGCCGTGAAGTACCGCTCGCACGGGGCGTTCACCCAGAGGCGGTGCGTCTCGAAGTCGGTCGTCACGGTGGCGTGCGGGAGCGGCAGCCCGTTGCGCTTCTTCAGCCCGGCGATCACCTCGGCCGGCAGGAAGTGGGTGCTGACGGCCAGGTCCCACGGCTCGGCCGTGAGGAGCCTGGTCAGCCGCGGCAGGTTGGCCCGCTGGACGACCCGGCGGAGGGCGTCCCCGCGGTTCTTCCCCGACCGGCTCGGCCGGTCGAGCCGGTCGTAGAAGTACCCGAGGGCGTGCGGGGCCTTGTTCACCAGGTCCAGGTACAGCTTGCCGTACACTCGGCGGAACACCGCGTTCGTCAGGTCGAGGACGTCGACACTTCGGACCTCGTCGCCCGGGGCCAGCTGGCGGAGGGCGAGCGTCACGGCCTCGGCCGCCCGCAGGTGGCCGGCCCCGACGGACGCGGACAGGACGAGGATGCGGCGGGGCATGGGGCGACCCGGTGAGGGGGGACCGCGGCCGGCGCGGCACGCGGCCCCCCAGCCTACCCCAGAATCACCTCGCCGGCACCAGCAGTTTGCCGCCGAACGTCACTCGCCGGCCGCCGACCACCGCGTCCACGTTCGCCTTCACCTCCGAGTGCGGATCCTTCGCCGGCGGGAACAAGGTACACGAGTTCGGCTCACACCCCCGAAGGGTTCGGAATCCGCCCGCCAATCCAGAACACCTTCGTCCCGAGTACGCCGGCGGCGAAACTGTGATCACCGTGCTTCCACCGGAGCTGAACCTCCCAACGGTTGGTGGACAGCGAGAAGGCGGTGTATCTTTCCCTGACCCGGAGACGCACCCATGTCCAAAGTCCGTGGCCAGTATCCGCCGGAGTTCAAACGCCAGGCGGTGGCGATGATGACCGACCAAGGCCTGAGTGTGGCCGAGGTGGCCCGCCGACTCGGGGTGTCTGAGAGCCGGCTGCACGAGTGGAAGAAGGCCGTCCGCGAGAACGGGCCGGCCGCCTTCCCCGGTTCGGGCCACCAGACCCCGCTGGAGGAGGAGAACCGGCGGTTGCGGGCCGAGGTGAAGCGGCTGGAGATGGAGCGTGACCTCCTGAAAAAAGCGACGGCGTTCTTCGCCGCCCAGGGGAAGTGATCTTCGCCTGGATCGAGGAACGCCGCACCGAATACCCGGTGGCCGTGTTGTGTCGCGTGCTGGGCGTGTCGCGGGCCGGGTACTACGCCTGGCGGACCCGCCCGCCCGGCGACACGGCCCGGCGACGCGACCATCTGGCCGAGCAGATCCGGGCGATCCACGAGGAGCCGCACCTGGACACCTACGGAAGCCCACGGATGACCCGCGAGTTGAACGCACGCGGCGTGGGCTGCTGTGTCCACACGGTGGCGAGGGTGATGAGACAGGCGGGCATTCGGGCGAAGACGACGCGGCGGTTCGTTCGCACGACGGACTCGAATCACCGCCTCCCCGCCGTTTGTCCGGCTTGGCAGATCGAGCCCTTCTTCCAAAAACCACAGCAGCGTCTGTCGAACCGTGCCCACCTCGGCGAACTTCCGGAACACCAGCCGCACCGCTTCTTGAACGCGCCGGTCCGGGTCCATCTCCAATCGCTGATCCTCGGTCCGAAGGTACCCGACCGGAGCCGCCACGACCAACTCGCCCCGGCGAGCCTTCGCCCGCCGCGCTTCGACCGACCGCTGGCGGAACAGATCCAACTCGTATTCGTTCAGACTACCCTTAAGCCGTGCGACATAACCCACACCCATTCCACATCCGCGGGACGCGGGTTGGTATCCTCGAGGCGCACCGTCGCGCGGTCGGCGGTGCGTTCGCCACCGTGACGGACTACTTCTGGAGGGAGGACTCCCCATGGCTCGTCCTGCAACTCCCCGACGGCCGGCGGGTCGTCGCACCGGTCGCCTGGACCGACCGGCCCCTCGACCCGGTCCCACCAACCCCGGACCGACCGCTGCTCCTGACCCAGGCCCTGGTGCCGATGGCCCGCACCTGCCAGCGGTTGCGACCCACCAAGCGACGATCGCCGAGGTGATCCCGGCCGCGTGCTGGGCACTCCTGCCCGCCGACGAGCGGGAGCGGCTCGGCCGGCGGTTGTCCCAACTCGTACTCAAGGCCGTTCGCCCGCCCGTCCCCGTCGCGGAGGATCGCCGATGACGACCGATCCCAAGATCCGTCCCGACCACCTGCGGCGGCAGGCCATCGTGTACGTCCGACAGTCCACGGCGCAACAGGTCCGCGGCAACCGGGAGAGTACCGTTCGCCAGTACGCCCTGGCCGACCGGGCCAAGGCCCTCGGCTGGCCGGCCGCCGCGGTGCAGACGATCGACGGCGACCAGGGCCGCTCCGGTTCCCGCTCCGACCACCGGGACGGGTTCAAGACGCTGCTGGCCGAGATCGGGGCCGGCCAGGTCGGCGTCGTCCTGGCCCTGGAGGCGTCGCGGCTGGCCCGCTCGTCGGTCGACTGGCACCGGCTGGTCGAGATCTGCGTGGTCACCAAGACGCTGCTGGCCGACGAGTCGGCGGTGTACGACCCGCGGGACCCCAACGACAGGCTCTTGCTCGGGGTGAAGGGAACTTTGTCCGAGGCGGAGCTGATGACCATCCGCTGTCGCATGCACGACGGGCGGTGGAGCAAGGCCCGACGCGGGGAGCTGGCCCAGGTGCTGCCGGTCGGGTACGTCCGCACCGAGACCGGGGTGGTCAAGCACCCGGATCGCCAGGTGCAGGCCCGCCTGGCGCACGTGTTCCGGGCGTTCGACGAGTCGCGGGTGGCGCGGCGAGTGGTCGCCCGGCTGCGACGGGAGAAGCTGAAGATCCCGACGCAAGTGTGGGGCGGGCCGGGGCACGGTCCGGTGGGTGGTGCCGACGTTCGGGGCGGTGATGCGACTGCTGCACAACCCGGCGTATGCCGGGGCCTACGCGTACGGGCAGAAGGAGTACGACCCGTACGACCGCTCGCCGGTGACGGGGAAGGCCAAGACGACGTCGCGGTCGGTGGCCGACTGGCCGGTGTGCGTGCCGGACGTGTACCCGGCGTACATCCCCTGGGAGCAGTTCGTCGCCAATCAACAGACGCTCCGCGACAACTGGTTCCGGAGCACCTCCCGCGGGGCCGCGCGGCGGGGGCCGGCGCTCCTCCAGGGGATCGCCCGGTGCGGCCGGTGTGGCGCGCGAATGAGTATGTTCCACTACTCGACGAAGGAGAAGCGAGCGCCGGGATACGGGTGCGTGGCGGCGTACGCCAACGGCGGCAAGACCTGTCAGATGATGAGTTCGGCCCCGGTCGACGCGGCGGTTGCCGAACTGTTCCTGGCGGCCGTCACCCCGGCCCAGGTGGAGGTGGCGTTGCGGGCGATGGACGCCTGGGAGGCCGAACAGGCGGAGGCGCGGCGACACCGGCGGATGCAGGTCGAGCAAGCGGAGTACGAAGTCGATCTGGCCCGCCGGCGGTACGAGGCGACCGACCCGGCCAACCGGCTGGTGGCGGCCGAGTTGGAGGCGCGATGGGAGCAGGCGCTACGGGAGCGGGACCGCCTCCGCCGCGAGGCCGAGGAGCTGGACCGTCGCTCGGCCACGCCGTTGGGAGCGGCCGAACGGCGGAAGGTGCGGGAGATGGCATCCGACCTGGCCAAGGTGTGGCACGCGGCGACGACCGGGGCGGCGGACCGGAAAGAGCTGTTGCGGTTCCTGATCCACCGGGTGTATCTGGACGGCGTCCGCCAGCCGGGACAGATCGGCATCGAGGTGGAGTGGCACACCGGGGCGCGGACGGCGGTGACGGTGCCGCGGTTGGCCGTCGGGGCGTGGGCTCCCAAAACGTCCGCGGAGGTGCTCCAACGGATTCGGGAGCTGCTCCCGGATCACGACTACCCGGCCATCGCGGCGAAACTCAACGCGGAGGGGCTGCGGACGGCGAAGGGGTTGCAGTTCGACTTCTACTCGGTCGGCTACATCGCCCGCAGTCGCGGCTGGGGACGAGCGGGGAAGAAGCCAGCGGAGAGCAATGTGTAATCCGTGTGCCTTATGACATGGAGCTTTTGAGCCCCAGGAGCAACCGATCGTTGCCTTGCCGGAGCGAGTAGACCGCCTCCTGGTCGATCAGCAAGGTATCGACCACGCGGCACATCTCGACCAGTTGTTGCCACTCGCGGCTGTTGCGAGCGAACCGCGACACTTCCAGGGCAGCGACCGCTCCGACCCGGCCGAGGCAGAACTCGGCCACCATGCGCTCGAACCCGACCCGCCGGTCGCAGCCGGCCGCCGATCGGCCCAGATCCTCGTCGATGACTTCGACTTCGCTCCAACCCAACACCCGGAGTCGATCCCGCATGGCATACTGGAGAGCCTGACCCTCGGTGTTGTTGGCGACCTGGAATGGGGACGACTGGCGGACGTAGAGCACGGCCTTGCGGCTGAGGTGGTGCGGCAGGATCTTGTCACTCACGACCCACCTCCTTGTCGCTTGCGACGAAGAGACGCCGGTCGTGAGCCGTCCGGAGCAACCGTGCCATGAGTGCCAATACCGTGGCTCGGATCTCCGGCGACAGCGTCGCCCAGGTCGGTCGCTCCGGCGGCGGGGTGAACAGGTCGGGCGGGTTGTGCTTCGGACGGCGTGGGGGTCGCATCGGCATCTCCAGGCCACCCCACGCCCGAACCCCCAATCAAACAGCAGTTGCGGTGGTGCTCGATCCACTCCCCGCGGGCCAGCGTCAGTACCGTCTGCTTGGGCACGCTCGGGGTGGCGGTGAAGTCGAACGCGTCCAACTCCTTCACCACCGGGAAGGCGGCGGCGCGGATGCGGGCGGCGATGGCGTTGGCCGTACGGGTGGCCACTTCCACCTCGGTCAGCCGCAACAGGTACGCCTCGTACGGTTCGTTCCGGGCGGTCGCCTCGCGGGCCAACCGCCTGATCGCCGCCACCCTGGAGAAGCGGTGGGAGGCGGCGCTGGCCGAACTGGAGCAGTCCCGCACTCGGCTGGCCGACGAGCGGCGACGGGCCCCCACCCCGGCCGCGATCCCCGAGGACCTGCGGGAGGCGTTCGCCGACGTCGGCCGGCGGATGCCCGAGGTGTGGCCGCGGGTGACGGCCGAGGCCCGCAAGGAGTTGCTCCGCACCCTGGTGAGTGGGGTGAACCTGACCCGCGGGGAGGGCGGGGTGGCGACGGTGCGGGTCGTGTGGGTGGGCGGGTCGGTGACGGAGACGGCCGTGCCGGTTCCGGTCCACTCGCTCCGGGATTCGCGGCGGGAGCAGGCGGTGCTGGACCGCGTTCGGGAGTGGGCGGCGACCGGTGAGACGGATGAGGCGATGGCCGCCCGACTGAACGCGGACGGGTTCGCCCCGTGTCGCGGTGGCGAGTTCACGCCCGGGGTCGTGCGGAAACTCCGCGGGCGGGCGGGCATCCGGGTCGGACTCGGACGGTTGCGGGGTGGGGAACGGCCGCCGGGGTACACGATGGCCGAGGTCGCCCGACGGATCGGGGTCGACGTGTCCTGGCTCTCCCACGCCATCCGTCGAGGGCGGTTGGTGGTGTCGAAGAATCGTGAGTTCGGTTGCTACCTGTTCCCACGAGGCCGCGACACGATCGTGCAGTTGCGGGCGTTGAAGGCCGGCACGGTCCGTCAGGTCTCGTTCCCAGAGGTGCACAAGAATGGCTGAGGCAAGACCTCGCCTATGCTCTCGACCGGCCAGCGATCTGATACCGCCGGCCGCGTCGTTACCATCTGCTCGGTGTCACTTCTTGCTCTGTGAACGGAAGGCAATGGCCCGGCGGACGGCCGGCGGTTCCGGCGCGTCCTTCCCCTTGATCGCGTGCCACAGGATTTCGTTCAGCTCGAAGTCGTCGATCTTGTCGTACTCGCTGAAGTCCATCCTGTTCGACCGGTCCGCCCCGTACGCCAGGCGGTCGTTCTTGGCGTTCAGGTCGATCTCGGCCGGGGCGTGCTTGTACGGCGTGGCGTCGGCCGTGTCGGTGAAGCTGTTGAACATCGGCCGGGCGGCCGCGTCGTACTGGGAAAGCGGCGGCAGGCCGAGGATCAGTTCCATCGTGCGGATCATGCTCACCGTAGCGTACTGGGTGCTGTCCACGTGCTTCCGCTTGGTGTATGGGGAGACGACCAGCCCGACGGTGCGGTGGGCGTCCACGTGGTCCGGGCCGTTCTGGGCGTCGTCCTCGATGACGAAGATGGCCGTCTCCTTCCACAGCGGGCCGTTACTGATGTGCTCGACGATCTTGCCAAGCGCCAGGTCGTTACTGCCGACGCACGCGGCCGGGGTGAACGACCCGGTGCGGGTGCCGTCGGTGTGGTCTTCCCCCAAGCTCATGCAGATGAACCGGGGCATCGTTTTGACCTTCACGAACTGGTCGTACTCCTTCAAGAACACGACTGCGTTGTCGGTATCCCGCACCCGGGTGCCGGGCACCTTGGGGATGCCGAAGTCCGGGCAGATGTGGCCGACCAACCCCGGCACGCGACCTTCCATCTTCGTCCCGCCCTGGCCGTCGCTCACCCGCTTGCCGTACTCGCCGTAGTTGCGGTAGCTCAGGCCGGCCCGCTTGCACGCGTCCCACAGGTACCCGCTCGGCCCGTTTTGCAGGTTCCCGTCGTCGTCGTCGTCCACCCCTTTGCGGGCGGAGTAGGTCAGGTGCCAGTCGCGGGCGATGTAGTCGGTGTGGTACGCCATCGTACTCCACGGGTGCCCGTCCCGGCTCACCTGCCCGTTGCAGTACAGGTTGTCCAGCAGCACGAACTCCTCGGCCAACTTGTGGTGGTTCGGCGTCACCTTCCGCGGGAACAGGCACAGGCTCGGGTCGCCGTTCCCCTTCTTGTTCGGCCCCTCCGCCAGGTCGCCGAACACCTGGTCGTAGGTGCGGTTCTCCTTGATGACGTAGATGACGTACTTGATCGGACTGGGGTCGCCCACCTTGGTCGGGATGGCCGTCTTCTCCGGGTGCGGGGCGGTGGTCAACTGCTCGTCCGAGTAGGGGCAATTGCGGTACACCATCGCCGTGTACTCCTTCAGCTTCGCCTCGTCCGGCACCGGCACCACGCTCAGCGCGCCGGTCATGGTGGTGCCGATGTACGGGTACGGGATGCCGCGGCGGGATTCGGTCTCGCCAGGGGTGGCGGCCGGCTTGTCCTTCTGGATCGGGTTCGCCTTCGACTGCAACCCCTTACCCACGCCGACCAGGATGTTCTTGCCGTCCGGTGTCACCGCCACGGCGGTCGGATACCAGCCGGTCGGGATGAACCCCTTCACCTGGCTCTTGCGGCTGACTTCGATGTCGATCACCGCCACGCAGTTGTTGTCCGCGTTGGCCACATACAGCGTTTCGCCATCCGGGGCGATGGCCAGGGCGCAAGGCGTGCTCCCCGCCGGGGCCTTCGGGAACAGGCTGGTGTAGATCGTTTCGACCACCTGCCCCCGCTTGGTGTCGATCACGCTGACGCAGTTGCTCGACCCGCAGGTGACGAACAGCCGGCCGTCTTTCGGGTGCAAGGCGAGTTGGTTCGGGTGTTCGCCGACGCCGATCTTCTTCTGCACCTTCAGAGTTTCGGCGTCCAGCACCAGCACCTGCTTGCCGGCCCAGTCGGACACATACAACAAGCCGCCACCGGGACCGACGACCACGTCATACGGCCGCCCGCCGATCACTTCCGTCTTCGGCTGGCTTTGGGCGGCGGTGCGGGCACGACCGCGGCCGGCTCCGCCGGCGGTCCCGGCGAGCGAAAGGGCCGAGATGCTGCCGCCGTTAATGTCCAGCGAGTACAGCACGCCCTTCTTCTCGTCGAGTGTCAGCCCGCTCTTGAACGACTTGGCGTCGATCAGCCCGGGCATCAGGCGGACGATGTCCTCCGGCGTCATCTTGGCCGCTTCCGGGTTCTGCTTGATCAGGTCTTCGAGCGCCATCTTGCCGATCTCCGTCGGCTTCCCGCCGGTGACGCTCAATTTGCCGTCCTTCAGGTCGAAGTTGTGAACCGCCGCGGCCCCGCCGCCGGCCCAGTACACCTTGCTATCGGCCTTACTCACGGCCAGCCCGAACCAGCTCTGCTTGACCGTGGCTTTGTCCAGGATTTTCGGCTCGCTCGACGACAGGTCCACCAGACACAGGTCGTGGTTATTCCACCCGCTGGACGCGATCAGGGCGTGCTTGCCGTCCTTGAGCGGGATGACGTTCAGCGGCAGGTCGGTGGTGACGACGTGCTTCCCGACGGGAGTCAGGTGCCAGCCGTTCGGCAGCAGGAAGCCATCCTTCGTCGGGCCGGGGAACTTGGTACCGTCGGTCGGTTTGTCCTTCGGCGGGTCGGCGAACGTGAGGGCGGCACACGCGAACAGGCTGAGAACAGGAACAAATGCACGCATGAGACGGATCCCGGTGTGAGAGGGGCGAGGTCAGGGTGTGAAAGGGGCGGACTCTGTGGGTCCGCCGCCGGTGTGTCAACGGGGGTCAATCGCTGGCGATCACCTCGCCGCCGATGCGGGTGGTCATCGCGCCCATGATCTTCGTGGACAGGGTCTCGCGGATGAACCGCACCGACCCGTCGCCGAACAGGTGGACGCTGCCGCCGGAGTGGAACGAGAAGTGTTCGTCCCGGTTGTTGCAGTTCATGAAGCACGGGCCGGCGGTCAGCCCGTCGAGCGACGACCCGTCGATCCCGTAGTTCATCCCGCGGGACGCCCACCCGGCCCCGTCCAGCCCGTTCGCCCCGCCGGTCGGGTTGGTCGGGTGCGGCCTGTTCCCCCGCACGTACGACAGCGGCCGGCCAGCGTCCTCGGTCAGGAACGCGGTGTTCGACAGGCCGTCGGTGATCTGCAAGATCGAGTAGGCGTTATCGATGAACCCGGCGAACTGGCCGCACGTCTCGAACACCCCGCGGTACGGGCCGCCCTCGCCGATGGTGTCGGACGGCGGGCTCGGGTTGCCGGCGTAGTCGCCGGCGATGAACTCCGCGTACCCGGCGACGGCCAGCGCCCGGCGGAACCCGCTCTGCGGGGCGTAGTCGCCGGCGTACTCCCGCCAGGAGAATCCGCCGCCCGTTTTCAACACAGTCAGCCGATCGGTGGTCGGCACGGACGGGCAGATGTAGACCTTCAGCCGCTGGGTGACGACCGGCTGGTTCTCCGGCGACCGCCAATCCTTATCCCACCGGTACTGCTGGAACAGGGCGTTTTGCTCGATGTACGGCAGGATGAAGCAGGCCATGCCGTGCTGGACACCGGGCTTGATACCGTGCCGCGGCCACCCGAACGGGGTGTCCACCCCCGCCGGCGGGAAGTACCCGTTCGCGTCGTGGAACCCGTGCAGGGCGAGGCCGAGCTGTTTGTTGTTGTTGAAACACTGGATGCGGGCGGCGGCCTCGCGGACTTTCTGCACGGCGGGCAGGAGCAGGCCGATGAGGATGGCGATGATGGCGATCACCACCAGCAGCTCGATCAGCGTGAATGCGGGACGGGTGCGACTCGGCATCGTGCAGGCCTCCAGGGGAAAACCGGGACTACAGGAATGCGCCTTGACTCCTGCGGCCGGAATGCGGGAAACGGCGGATTTCATTTGGAACGGTGGATGCTCTGAGAAGCAGATGGTCACTGCGAAGGGGGTCAGTCGCCGGCGATCACTTCACCTCCGGCCCGGGTGCCAAGGGCCCGCCACGTCGCCTGGGCGATCCCGTTCCGGTGGAAGGACACGCTGCCGTCCATCCGCAGGGCGTTCACCCCGGCGGTGTGGTAGCTACGGCTGGTGACGACGGCGTAAGTCGGCAGGGTCGGCGACCGCCCTTCTCGAAGGGAGTTGAAGTCCACGTCGTAGGTCTGCCCGCCGGCGGTGTACGGCACCGGCGTGTTCGGCGGAAAGGTGGTGGTGAACCCGGTTTGGTGCGCCCGCGCATCCACCCACTCGGTGTGCCCGCTGTCCGCCTTGAACTCGCCGACGGTGAAGTATGCCGTCACCTCTGCCGGGGTGGCCGGCACTGGGGCGCCCGCCACCCCGGGGCTGCCGCCGTCCCGCCAGTACGGGGTGAACGCTTTCACCTCGGCCAGGGCCAGAGTGTTGCTCAGCCCGTCGCTGATGTCCCCGACGTAGCCGACCTGGTTCACCCGGAACACCCCGGTGCCCACCCCCTGGGGCGGCTGGAAAGTGTGCCACACGCCAGCGTTGAACGCGTAGTTCAGCGGGTAGTGGACGAACGTTGGGCCGTCCGGCCGTTCGCGGTCGTTCGGTTCGCTCGGGCAGAGCAAAAACGACACCCTTACTTTCGCCACCTGTGGCTGCACGCTGATCGGCCGGGTGAAGTCGATCAGCCGTTGCAGGTTCTCCTGCTCACAGTACGGCAGCAGGCGGGTGTGCGCGCTCCAGTACACCGCCGTCCCGTAGCTGGCGTAATCGCCGAGCATCGGGAAGTGCCCGAGCGAACTCTCGTGGTTGTGAAGGGCGAGGCCGAGCTGCTTCAGGTTGTTCTGGCACTTCAGCCGGGCGGCGGCCTCGCGGACCTTCTGCACGGCGGGGAGGAGCAGGCCGATGAGGACGGCGATGATGGCGATCACCACCAGCAGCTCGATCAGCGTGAACCCGGCTCGCGTTCGGGCTTTCAGACGCATCGGGACACCTCGCAGTCGGAGGTAGGCGGGTACGAAACGGAGAGGCGTCACTTCGATTTCAGGTCGAGGTCGAGCTGATTCGGGCCGTCCTTGACGGTGAACGTCAGCCCGGATGTGGTTGGGCTGGTGTACTTGGCGGGGAGTCGAGAACCGCGGCGGGGTCGGCCGCCCTTCTCGGCCGGGGCGTCGTTCTCTCGTTCTTCTTCGGTGTTCGCCTGCGCCCCCTCCAGCACCACCATGACGGCGTACTCGCCGACCGGCGCGCCGTCGTCGACGAAGTAACTGGTGAGGGTGAACGTGCCGTCCGCTTTGGACTTGGCGTAGGGGCGGATCGTCATCTTCGCGTTCTTCACCGTCTCGTTCGCGTCGGTGGGGACCAACCAGATTTCGGCCCCCGCCAGCGGCTTGCCGTCGAGCGCGACCTTGCCACTGACCGGACAAGTGGGCAGGGTGCGATCATCGTGGCACCCGCTCAGCGCCACCGTTGTGACACCGAACAGGGCGACCCACCCACCGAAACGGGAAGGCAAACGGTTTCGTCGGTACACGGCAGACCTCGGCTCGGATACGAATGACGATGAGTTGCGATTGGTGGAGAGGATAGTCGGCGAGGCCCGTCGCCCGATACGCCGCGAGGGGACGAATCACGAGTTTTCACCCGATCTTCCGCAGACGCACCCGCCACCCACATCTTTCGCCGCCCGGAATCGATACCGCGAGCGCGACTGACACCCCGCGGGGTGGATCCGATCACTCCGCCCGAGCCCGCCGCGCGCGGGTTGCTCGGTTGTGGGGCTAGCAACGTCGTCTCAAATCTGCCTGGTACGTGGTCGCATGCACCGCCCATACACCCGCCTCGCAGATTTGTCGCTCGGGCTGGCGGCCGATTCGGTCCGAGTATTCACGCACTTTACACGTCACGCTCATCACATGTTCATCTCGGTTGGTCAGCATCCCCCTCCATTCACTCGCCACGCCACCGACCCCTAGCCCCCCTGAGTACGCCGATGCAACACGGCTCCAACCGCCGCCATTTCCTAGCTTCCTCCGTCAGCTTGGCGGCGTCACTCGGCGTTTCGCGGCTCTTCGGCCAGGACGTGCCCAAGATCACTCCCGAGGGCGAGAAGCGTTTTAAACCCGACTCCTTGTTCCTCACCTGGCAGCAAGACCCGACCACGACGATGACCATCCAGTGGATCGGCCAGGCCAAACAGGTGGACGAGCCGACCATCCTGTACCGCGACCGCGGAAAAGGGGACGGGTGGATCATCGGGCCGAGTTGCAAGACGACGGCGTTCCCGGTGGTCGAATCGGCCTCGGTGCGGCCGGAACGCGGGGCGGACGCGGGGGAAGCGGCCACGAAACCGGCCGATCCGACCGCGCCCAAGTACACCGGCCCGACCGACCTGACCATCTTCCGGGCCGAGTTGACCAAGCTGTCGCCCGGCACCGAATACGAGTTCACCATCGGGCTGAGCGCGCCGACGTACCGCTTCCGCACCATGCCGACGAAGGCGACGAAGGCGTTCCACTTCGTCTCGGGCGGGGATGTCGGGATCGGTGCCCACGCCCTCGCCAATAACAAGGTCGCCGCCGGGCAAGACCCGATGTTCGCGCTGGTGGCCGGCGACCTCGGGTACGACAACGGGGTGAACGGGGCGACCGCCCTGAAGTTCATCCAGAACTACGCCGCGACCATGACCGACAGCCAGGGGCGTCTGATCCCGCTCGTCACCTGTCTGGGGAATCACGAAGTCCGCGGGTCTTACGGGAAGACGCTCAAGGAGGCGACGTTCTTCACCCCCCTGTTCAACGGGTTGTACGCGGACACCAGTTACGCCACGCTCGACTTCGGCGACTACCTGTCGCTCGTCCTGTTGGACACCGGGCATTGCGCGAAGATCGCCGGGGAGCAGACGGCGTGGCTGGAGAAAACGCTCAAAGACCGGGCCGGCAAGGCGCACCTGATCGCCGTGGATCACGTCCCGTGCTACCCGTCGTACCGGGTGCCGGAAGGGAAGGGGGACAAGTTCGGCACCGGGGAAGAGCAGCGGAAGAACTGGTGCCCGCTGTTCGACAAGTACGGGGTGGATGTCGTCCTCGAACACCACGACCACACGTTCAAGCGGACCCGCCCGCTGAACGACGGCAAGGTGGACGAAGCGACCGGCATCACCTACCTCGGAGACGGCTCCTGGGGCAAGCTCCGCATCCCCAAGACCCCGGAACTGCGGCCGTACCTCGAAGAGGTGAGCAGCAACTACCACATCACGATGCACCGACTCGAAGACGAACAGCGGTTCCACCTGGCGTTCGGCGAAACTGGGAAGGTGCTCGACGTTCACCGCACCGGCAAAAAGCCGCGGAACCGGACCCCGGGTGTGACGACTCGGTAGTTGTGACTACCGAACCGTGTCGTTCGGAGTGGTCCGGTGTCCGGATTCCGGCAACCTGCTCAACATTCACACCAGCTACACAATTTGCTCATAAATGCTGGGTACTAATACTGCCCAATCACAACCTTTGTTCGTTGTGGTCGTCATCATCCCCATGGGGTGCCGTCATGTTCTCGCAAGGGAATTCGGCTCGGCGGTCGGCGTTCACGCTGATCGAACTGCTCGTCGTCATCGCGATCATCGCGATCCTGATTGGTCTGCTGTTGCCGGCTGTCCAGAAGGTCCGCGAGGCCGCCGCCCGCATGCAGTGTACCAACAACCTGAAGCAACTCGGGTTGGCCATGCACAACCTGGAGAGCACCTACGGCAGCTTCCCGCCGGGGTACACCACCTTCTCCGAATCGTACACCATCGCGCCGAATAACCAGAACGCGGACGGTACCGTCCGGGGTAGCTATCCCAACTTCCCGGCGTGGGTCGTGACCGGTTCTCAAGGGGGCGGGCTCACCGCACGGTCCGAGGTGTACGGCCCGTCGTGGGTCATGCACATCTACTCCTACATGGAGCAGAACACGCTCGAAGCCCGCATCCAGCAGGGCATCTCCGCCGACGACCTCAACGAAGCCTGCCCGTGGGACAACCTGGACGGCATGCCGACCCGCCGCCCGGACATCGACACCCAGAGCTTTATCCGTAAGGCGATGACCTGCCCGAGCGCCCCGCAGTCGGACGTCACCTTTTCCGCCTTCGCGATCGAGAACAACCTGAAGGCCAATTACACCGTCTGCTTCGGCGGCGGGTTCATGCGGGACTCTCTTCGCTCTCCGCTGGCCGGGATCTTCCAGCCGGTCACGAGCGTCAAGAAGTTCCCCTACGGCGAACGGTTCGGCGTCGGCAAGGGGACGAAGATCACCGCCATCAGTGACGGCACCTCGAACACCGTCATGTTGAGCGAGGTGCTGGCCAACCACATCCCGGACGGTCGCACGTCGTCCAGCCAGCCGGCCGGCCTGAACAGCGACGTCCGCGGCTCGATACTCTGCCCGCTGATGGGCGGGAACACGTTCAGCGGAGCGTTCCCGCCGAACTCGCGGAACACCGACGTGACCCTCGGTTGCCCGGCGTCCGGGAACCCGGCCGCCCTCCCGACCACCGACCCGTTCGGCCGGGCCTGTACCCAGAACACCGACGTGTCCGCCTCGACCGGCGGACGGTGGCAGGTGGCCGCACGCAGTGCCCACACCGGCGGGGCGGTCGCCTGCCTCGGCGACGGCAGTGTGCGGTTCATCCGCAGCAGCGTCAACCAGGCGGCCTGGTCGGCGGCCTGCACGATGGCCGGCGGCGAAGTGTTCAACCTGGACTGATTTCGGATCGACCGGGCGGGAAGACGCAAATCGACCCGCCCGCGCTCTCACTCGGAACTCGCTCATGTGCCTCCTCCGCCAGTGGCTCCTGATCCCGCTGTTTCTGGCCTCCGCTTGTCTTCTCGGCTGTGGCGGCGACGCGGACAGCAAGCCGCTCGACATGGGCGGTGCGGACGGCGACCAGATTTCGAGCCTGATCGAAGAGGTGAACGAGGCCGTCGGCAACCCGAAGAAACTGGAAGCCCTGTTCGTGAAGGGGTCGAAACCGGCCGACTCGAAGAAGATGACCAAGTGCAGTTTCAGCATCGTCGGAAAGCCGAGCGTGTCCGGCAGCACGGGCACCGCCAAAGTGCGGATCGATCCGGCCGGAGGTGGGCAGACACTGGGCGAGCCGGAATGGTCGTTCGAGAAGGACGGCGACACATGGAAGATAAAGAGTGCCCCGCTCCCATGACCACCCCGGAATGACGACCACCCCCCCGCCGACCTCGCCCCAGTCCGCGGAGGGCTTCTCCGCGGGCTGGGTCGTTTCCCCGGCGTTCGACCTGCTCTTCTTCGCCAACGCCGCGTGGCCGCTGCTGCTCGCCGCCGTCGCCGTCCCCGGGTTCGTGCGGGACGACGGCCGCCTCCAGACCGAGTTCTGGCAGGTGTACTTCCTCACCACCCCGCACCGCTGGATCACCCTGTTCCTGGTGGCCGCCGACCGCGACCGCCGCGAGGGACGTGGCAAGCTGTTCGCCGCCTTCGCCGTGGTCGCAGCCGTGGTGGTCGGCGGGGTGTGGGCCGCGACCGGCGACCTGCGATGCCTGATGATGATCGACCTCGTGTGGAACTCGTGGCACTTCGCCTCCCAGCACCAGGGGGTGCTGCGGATGTACGCGCGGAAAGCCGGCGGCGGACCCGAGTGGTTGGAGCGGCACGCCCTGCGAGCGTTCCTGGTGTACACCCTGCTTCGCACGGCCGGCTGGACGACCGGGTGGCTGGAGGCCGAGTCGCACCTGAAGGGGTGGATGAACACCGCCGACTTGGTGATGCTCGGCGTCCCAGGGGCGGTTCTGGTTTTGAACCTGATCGGTGCGACCCGCGGGCGGGTGGCGAAGGTGTGTTACCTCGTCAGCTTGTTGTCCCTCTACTCCGCGCTGCTGCTGTCCCTGCGGAACGACTGGCGGACCGGGGTGTTCGCCCTGACCGCCGCCAGCAGCACGTTCCACGCGGTCGAGTACCTAGCGGTGGTCAGCCACTACGCCCGGCGGCGGACGGCGGTCGGCAGTGCCGGCCTGTTCCGCGAGGTGGCCAGGCAGTGGCTGGTGGTGTTCGCCGTGTACCTGCTGGCGCTCGGGCTGGTCGGCGTGTGGGTGGACAAGACCGGCGGGTGGGTGATGCGGGCGTGGGTGGCGGTGAACGTCTGGTCGGCCTTCCTGCACTACACCTACGACGGGTTCATCTGGAAGCTCCGCAAGCCGGCCACCGCCCAGGCGCTGGGGGTGCAGCCGTGACCCGCCCCGCACTCGTCTACTGTCTCGCCGCCGCGGTGCCGGCCGCCGCCTTGTGGCTCGCCGCCCCGGCGGAACGGGCCATGCACGGCATGGCGGTCAGTCCGTTCGGCTGGCCGTCTCTGCTCGTGGCCCACTGCCTCGCGGCGGTTCCCCTGGCGGCCGTGTTCGCCGGCCGGCTGGTCAGGCGGATGACGGCGGTGTCCCCGCTCCCGGCCGTGGCGGCTGGGCTACTGTCCGCCGCGGGCGGGTTCTGGCTCGCCGGGATGGTCGGCGAGGTGCTCGACTCGTTCCCGGCCGACTTCGCCGCCCGCGGCCTCGCCCGCTCGCTGTTCTGTGTGCTGCTCGCGTTGCCGTGGGCGGTGGCGGCGCGGGTGGGCACGGCGCCGGCTCGTGGGTCGTGGGTGGTGGCCGCCGTCGGGCTGGCGGTCGCGGTCGTACTGCCCGGCGTGTGGGCCGACAAGCTTGCGAAGGAGATGGGCGACGCCGTGGTGGACGAACTCGCCGCCCGGCGGATCACCCGGGCCGCACGACTGGTGGACGGGGTGTGCGACCTCGACCCGTTCCGCACCGAGCGGATCAACGGGCCGAAGCACCTGGTCGAGTTCCGCGGGGAGTTGGCCCAGCGGCAGAAGCGGTTGACCGAACTCGTGGCCGCTCGCACCCCGGTGACGTTGCACTCGAACGACCTCCTCCAGTACTCCACCGACCTGCTCAGCCTGGACCGCCTGGCTGAGGCCGAGGCGGTCCTTCGCGAGTTGGTCCGCACCATGCCCCCGGCGAACCTGCCGCTCGCCCGCGTGCTGCACTTGCAAGGGCGGTACGCGGAGAGTGACGCCGCCGCACGGGAGTTGCTCGCCGCCGGCCTACCGGCCGTCGGCACCAAGCCGAGCATCGGCAAGGCCTGCCTGGACGCCTACGACCTGCTGGCCGAGAACGCCACCAAGCGGGGGAGCAACCCCGACCGCGAGGCGGCGCTGAAGGAGGGGTTGGCGAACCTACCGGCGGAGGAGGCGTACTTCCGCTTCCAGCTCGGCCGGCACTACAAACTGTCCGGCCGGCCGGTGGAGGCGGCGCGGGAGTTGAACGAGGCGGTTCGGCTGGACGACAGCTACCGGCCGTCGGCCGACGCGCTCATCCGGGAGCTGCGCGAACTCACCCCGGCCTGCCTAGTTGGCCGGTGATGGGTGGCCCGTGAAGAACGATTGAAGAATGGGTGAACTTCGGAAAGGTGGACTGAATCGGTGGGCTGCCTCTGCTACCATCCGCTTCGTCACGAGGGAGAATCGATGCCCGTCCGCGTTCTCGTCGGGGGTGTGATGGTGTTCGCCGCCCTCACACTGGCCCTCGCCGCCGACCCGTACCCGACCACCAAGCCGACCGCGGCCAAAGCGGCCAAACGGAGCGTCACGTTCCAGAACGGGGTGAACGACTACGCCGGCACGGTGGATGTCGAGATCTGGGCGGTCGCCCCGAACACTTGCCTGGAGGGGAACATCAACGCCAGCTCGGACGCCGACAACGACGGCGGGGAGAGCCAGATCCTGGTGCGGTTCGACGACGTCTTCGGCACCGCCCCCGGCAAGGTCCCGCCGAACTCGGCCGTCCACTCGGCCACCCTGGTGATCGGCGCGTTCGACGAGGGCACCACCGTCCACCTGCACCGCATGCTGGTGCCGTTCAAGAAGACGAGCACCTGGAACAGCCTGGTCGGCGGGGTGACGGCCGACGGCAAAGAGGCCAGCCGCCAGAAGGACGGGTTCACGTTCGGCAAGATCGCGGCCAGCACCTCGGCCATCCCGTTCGACGTAACCGACACCGTGCAGGCGTGGGCGAACGGCGCCACCAACCACGGCTGGGTGTTCATCAACACCGGCGGCAACGGCTGGGACTTCTACACCAGCGAGTTCGACGACGTGAAGCAGCGGCCGAAGCTGACGATCGAGTTCACCCCGCCGAAGGAATGACCGCCCCGAATTGTAGCCGGGGTCTGTGACCCCGGATTCCGGACCGGGGTCACAGACCCCGGCTACAGCCCCCCACTCGGAGTTCGGAGATGAGCCGAGTTCGCATCGCCGCCTGCACCCCGCCCACCCGCCGCGACCTGCTCCAGGTCGGGTTCCTCGGCGGCCTCGGGCTGTCGCTGGGCCAGTTTCTGCGACTGCAATCGGCCCAGGCCGCGGAGAAGAAGCCCGGGCCGAAGGCCGAGTCGGTCATCCATGTGTACCTGCAGGGCGGGTTCGCCCACATGGACAGCTTCGACCCGAAGCCGGACTCGCCGAGCGAGTACCGCGGGCCGCTGGGCACCCAGAAGACGACCGTGCCCGGCGTGGTCTTCGGCGAGCACATGGAGAAGACGGCGAAGGTGGCCGACAAGATGACGGTGGTGCGGAGCATGACGCACACCGAGGTGGACCACAGCCGCGGCCAGCACAGCATGTTCACCGGCTACCGCCCCAGCCCGGCCCTGACGTACCCGAGCATCGGCAGCGTCACCGCCCAGGAGCTGGGGGTGCGGAAGGACATGCCGCCGTACATCGTGGTGCCCACCGCCGCCAGCGAGTACCTGGGCAGCGGCTACCTGAGCAACCAGTACGGCCCGTTCGCGCTGGGGGCCGACCCCGGCCGGCCGGGGTTCAAGGTGCGGGACCTGAGCCTGCCGAAGGACGTGGACGACGGCCGCTTCGAGTCCCGCAAGGAGTGGAAGTCGCTGGTCGACGACCACTTCGCCAAGACGGAGAAGGACGACGCCCTGACCACCATGGACAGCTTCTACCAGCGGGCCTACGGCATGCTGGCGAGCAAGAGCGTGCGGGAGGCGTTCAGCCTGAACGGGGAGACGGAAGAAATCAAGAAGCTGTACGGGCTGAGTGGGCTGAGCGGCCCACTGGCGTTCCGCAACGGCGGAGCGGCCCGGTTCCTCATCGCCCGTCGGCTGGTCGAGGCCGGCGCCCGGTTCGTCACACTCACCTTTGGGGCGTGGGACACGCACGCCTACCACTACAAGGGCATCGAGACGCAGATGCCGGTGCTCGACATCGCCCTCGCCGGGCTGATCACCGACCTGGACCGGCGGGGGCTGCTGTCGAAGACGCTGGTGGTGGTGAACAGCGAGTTCGGCCGCACGCCGAAGATCAACGCCGGCGGCGGGCGGGACCACTGGCCGCGGGTGTTCAGCACGGTGCTGGCCGGCGGCGGGGTGAAGGCGGGCCAGGTGTACGGCAGCAGCGACAAGCTGGCCGCCGACCCGGCCGAGAACGCGCTGGGCGTCGAGGACTACGCCCACACCCTGTACCACCTGATCGGCATCGACGGCAAGAAGGACCTGATGTCGCCGGGCAACCGCCCGCAGCCGATCGTCACCGGCGGCAAGGTGGTGAAGGCGCTGGTCGCGTAGAAGACGTTCACCGCAGAGAGCGCGGAGAGAAGAACAACCACCCGGAGCACCCTCGATGATGGCTCGTCACTGGTTCTCTCTCAGCGTCCTCTGCGCTCTCTGTGGTGAAATCCTGTCTGCTCCTCCGAGCGTCGAGTCCGTCGCCCCCGGTGTGGGCCAGCGGGGCACCGAGTTCACTTTAAAACTGGTCGGCGCCCGCCTCGACAAGCCCGAGGAACTGCTGCTCTACACCACCGGCGTGAGCGTGGTGAAGCTGGCCGCGACGAGAGAAAACGAAATCGCCCTCACGCTGAAGGCCGCCGCCGACTGCCCGCTCGGCGAGTACCCGTTCCGCGTCCGCACCGCCGGCGGGGTGTCCGAACTCCGCGTCTTCCGCGTCACCCCGTTCCCGGTCGTGCTCGAAGCGGAGCCGAACGACAAGACCCCGCAAGACATCTCGTTGAACAGTACCGTCGCCGGCAACACCGAGGCCGGCGGGGTGGATCGGTTCGCGGTCAAGCTGAAGAAGGGCGAGCGGCTGTCGGCCGAGGTGGAAGGCGTCCGCCTCGCCGCTGACCTGACGGACACCGCGCTGACCATCACCGGGCCAGACGGCAAACAACTCGCCTTCGCCGACGACACCCCGCTGTTCCGACAGGACCCGTTCGTGTCGCTAACCGCCCCGGCGGACGGGGTGTACACGGTGGAAGTGCGGGACACGAACTTCGGTGGCGGCGACAACCACCGTTACGCCCTGCACCTCGGCACGTTCACCCGCCCGGCGGCGGTCTACCCCGCCGGCGGCCAAGCCGGCACCGAGGTGAGCGTCAAGCTGTTCCACGACTCCGGTGAGACCACCCAGAAACTGAATCTGCCGAAGGCCGGCACCCCGTTCGAATTCCGCCCCACCGACGGCACCGGCCCGGCCGCCCCCACGCCGATCCCGTTCCGCGTGTCGCCGTTCACGAACGTCCTGGAAGCCGAGCCGAACGACACGACTGAGAAGGCGGGCAAGGCGGTCGCGTGGCCGGTGGTGTTCAACGGCGCGGTGGAGAAACCCGGCGACGAAGACCACTTCCGGTTCACCGCCAAGAAGGGCGACGAGATCGACGTGCAGGCGTTCGCCTACCGCCTCGGCTCGCCGGCCGACACCATCGTGGCCGTGCTCCACGCCGACGGCTCACTTCTGGCGGTGAACGACGACGACGAGACGCACGACAGCCGGGTGAAGCTGAAAATCCCGGCCGACGGCGAGTACCTCGTCCGCGTGACCGACAAGCGGAAGCAAGGCGGGCCGCGGTTCATCTACCGGTTGGAACTGACGAAGCCGACCGTCGGCCTCGGCGTGTTCCTCGCCCCGACCGCCCGCAAGACCCAGGAAAAGCAGTCGATCGTCGTCCCCCGCGGCAACCGCGTGACGGCGTACATGGCCGTGCGGCGGGACGGGTTCGACGGCCCGGTGAGCATCACCGCCGACAACCTGCCGAAGGGGGTGACGGTGAAGGTGCCGCCGATCCCGGTCGGCGAGTATATGGCCCCGGTGGTGTTCGAGGCCGCGGCCGACGCCCCGATCGGCGGCGGGCTGGTGGCGTTCACCGGCAAGGGGGGAGACGACAAGCACAGCGTGAGCGGCGGGTTCGAGCAGTCGATCGACCTGCTGCAAGGGCCGGGCGATTCCATCCTGCACGCGGTGAATGTGAACAAGCTGGCGGTCGCGGTGACGGAGGAAGCGCCGTACACCGTGGCCCTCATCGCCCCGAAGGCGACCGTGCCGGTCGACGGCACGATGGACGTGACGGTGAAAGTGACGCGGGCGAAGGACTTCACCGAAGCGCTCGACGTGTTCTTCCTCTCCCTCCCGCCGGGCGTGGAGGCGCCGACCAAGGTGACCATCCCCGGCGACAAGTTCGAGATGAACGTCACCCTCGTCGGGCACCCGTCGGCCGAGCGGGGCGAGTGGAAACTGCTGGTGGAAACGAAGGTCGGCGTGGCCGGCCGCGGCGAGCGCGACCCGCTCATGGTCGGCAACAACGGCCTGGGCACCGGCGGCCCGCCGGCGGGTGGCACGGGCCGGCGGCCGCGGCGGAAGTCGGCCGAGGGCCTGCCGCCGGTGGCGTCGGAAGTGACCGCGGTGAGCGTGGCCAACCCGCTGGTGGTGGGCAAGTTGGCCCCGGCCGCGGCCGAACAGGGCAAGAGTGTGAGCGTGGTGTGCGAGTTCGAGAAGCCGACCGAGGCGGCGTTCGTTGCCAAACTCGACGGCCTCCCCCCGCGGGCGACGGCTCCGGCGGTCGACGTGAAGCCCGGCTCGAAGTCGGTGACGTTCGCCGTGTGCGTGGCTCCCGACACCCCCACGGCCGATCACAAGAGCCTGGTGTGCGAGTTGTCCGGAACGGTCGCCGGCCACGCGGTGGTGTACCGCGTCGGCCGCGGCGGGTCGCTGAAAGTGGCCGCCCCCGGTGCCGTGCAAACGGATAAGACCGGCAAGCCGCTCAGCCCGCTCGAAGCGCTCCGGCAGGCCGAGAAGAGGTAACACAACCTTGTTCGCCGCGGGCTTGCGAGCGCACCACACGCGGCGCTTACAAGCTCGCGGCCACGACTGTTCCAGAGGTTCCCCCGATGCGCCTGCCGCTGCTCGCGGTCGTCCTATTTGCTTCCGCCGCCGTCGCCGCCGACCAGCCGGTCCGCCTGCTCGTGCAGCCGACCACGGTCGAGCTGTCCGGCCCGCGGGACCGTCAGGGGCTGGTGATCCAGGGGGAGTTCGCCGACGGCAGCACCCGCGACCTGTCGGCCGAGGCGAAGTTCACCTTCGACAAGCCCGTCGCCACCGTCACCAACGCTTTCGTCGCCCCGGCCGCCGAGGGCAAGGGCACGCTCACCGTGGCTGCCGGCGGGCACACCGCCACGGTCGCGGTCGAGGTGAAGAAACCGACCGAAGCGGGCGACCTGCGGTTCCGCAACGACGTGCTGCCGGTGCTGACGAAGGTCGGCTGCAACACGGGCAAATGTCACGGCGCCGCGTCGGGCAAGGACGGCTTCCGGCTCAGCCTGTTCGGGTACGACCCGGCCGGCGACCAGTACCGCATCACCCGCGAGATGGGCGGGCGGCGGGTGAACCTGTCCACCCCCGACGACTGCCTGCTGGTGAACAAGGCGACGGGCAAGGTGCCGCACACCGGCGGCAAGCGGATCGAGCCGGGCGGCGAAGGCTACCAGCTTCTCGTGAAGTGGCTCGAGGCCGGTGCCCCGAAAGACCCGGCCGACACGCCCAAGCCGGTCGGCATCGAGGTGTACCCGAAGCAGGTGGTGTTCTCGGCGAAGGGGCAGACGCAACGGGTGGTGGTGCGGGCGAAGTTCTCCGACGGCACCGACCGCGACGTCACCCGGTTCGCCGTGTTCGTCAGCAACAACGACGCCGCGGTGACGGCCACCGAAGCGGGTGTCATCACCGGCGTCGGCCCCGGCGAGGCGTTCATCCTGGCCCGGTTCGACGAGTTCACCGAGGGCACGGCCGTCATCGTCCGCCCTGGCAACCCGTTCGCCGACCCGAAGACCCCCGCGTTCAACTACGTCGATGAACACGTCCACGCCAAGTTGAACCGCCTGCATGTGGTGCCAAGCGACGTGTGTTCGGACGAGGTGTTCATCCGCCGCGTGTACATCGACCTGATCGGCCTGCTGCCCACCCCCGCCGAGCGGGAGAAGTTTCTCGCCGACGCCGACCCGAAGAAGCGGGAGAAACTGGTCGACGCCCTACTCGCCCGCGACGAGTTCCGCGACATCTGGGTGATGAAGTGGGCCGAGACGCTGCAAATCCGCACCATCAACGGCATCGCCCCGAAGGGCCTGCAACTGTACGACAAGTGGCTCCGCGAGCGGGTGAAGAAGGGCGACACGTTCGACAAGATCGTGAAGGACCTGCTGCCGGCGGTGGGCGGCACGTTCGAGAACCCGGCGGTCAACTACTTCCAGACGGAAACGTCGCCCATGCTGCTGGCCGAGAACGCCGCCCAGGTGTTCCTCGGCACCCGCGTACAGTGCGCCCAGTGCCACAACCACCCGTTCGACCGCTGGACGATGGACGACTACTACGGGTTCGCCGCCTTCTTCTCCCAGATCGGGTATAAGAACGCCCAGGACCCGCGGGAACTGACGGTGTTCAACGCCGGCAACGGCGAGATGCGGCACCCGGTCGGCGACCGGCCGGTGAAGCCCAAGTTCCTCGGCGACAAGGTGCCCGAACTGAAGCCGGGGCAAGACTACCGCGCCGCACTCGCCGACTGGCTCACCAGTTCAGAGAACCCGGCCTTCGCCCGCAACTTCGGCAACATCCTGTGGGCGCACTTCTTCGGCCGCGGCATCGTGGAGCCGGTGGACGACGTGCGGGTGAGCAACCCGGCCGGCAACCCGGAACTGCTCGCCGCACTCGGACGGAAGGCGGTGGAGTACAAGTTCGACGTGGCCAAGCTCGCCCGCGACATCTGCCTCAGCCGCACCTACCAACTGTCCACCCAACGGAACAAGACGAACGAACTGGACGACCGCAACTTCTCGCACCAGGCGGTGCGGCGGATGCGGGCCGAGGTGTTGCTCGACTGCATCACGCAAGTGACCGAAACCACCAACACCCTGCCCGGCCTGCCGCTCGGCGGGCGGGCGGTGGAGGTGCCCGACGGCCGCACCCCGAACTACTTCCTCACCACCTTTGGCCGGTCGGCGCGGACGACGGCCTGCACCTGCGAGGTGAAGACCACGCCGACGCTGTCGCAGGCCCTGCACCTGCTCAACGGTGAGAACACAGGCGGGAAGGTGGCCGAGGGGAAGGTGGTGGTGAAACTGCTCGAAGCCAACCCCGAGCCGTTGGCGGCGGTGGAGCAGCTGTACCTGCGGTGCCTGGGTCGCCAGCCGACCGCCGCCGAGGCGGAGAAGATCGCCGGCCGACTGGCGGCGGTGTCGAGCGACAAGAAGCCGCAGGCGCTCGAAGACCTGTTCTGGGCGCTGCTGAACACCAACGAGTTCCTGTTCAATCGTTAACCCGTGCTCTGCTCGCTCCGCGAGCGGTCTTCCCAAACCCGCTCGCGGAGCGAGCAGAACACTTCGAGATCCCACCCGTGCCGACCCGCTTGGCGTTGCTCACTTCTCTGCTTCTCATCTCCCCGGTCGTCGCCGCCGACCCGCCGGTCACGTTCGACGACGTGAAGCCGATCTTCAAGAAGCACTGCGGCAACTGCCACAACGCCGAGCGGCCGCGGGGCGACCTCGACCTGTCCACCCACGCAGCGGTGCTGGCCGGCGGCATCTCCGGCAAGGTGGTGGCCGAAGGGAAGCCCGAAGGAAGCATGTTGTACACCCTGACGGCGCACCTCGAAGACCCGAAGATGCCGCCGAACAAGCCGAAAATCCCGCAACGCGAACTCGACACCATCAAGAAGTGGATCGAGGGCGGGCTGAAGGAGAAGGCCGACGGCAAGGCGACGACCGCCGCCAAGCCCGACGGCGGGCTGGTGGCCGCCGCCCCGCTCGCCCGCCACACCCCCGTCACGGCGCTGGCTGTTCACCCGAAGCAGGCACTCGCCGCCGTTCCCGGCAAGAAGCAAATCATTCTCGTCGACACCGCCGCGAACAAGGTGACGGGTGCGGTTACCTTCCCCGAGGGCGAGCTGCACAGCCTGAAATTCAGCCGCGACGGGACGGTGCTGCTCGCGGCCGGCGGCGTCGGCGGGCAATCCGGGGCGGTCGTCGGGTTCGACACGAATACGTGGAAGCGGCGGTTCACCCTGGCCGACGAGACCGAAGCCGTCCTGGCCGCCGACCTCAGCCCGGACAACGCCCGCGTGGTGTTCGGCGGACCGAACAAGGTGGTGAAGGTGGCGACGGTGGCGGACGGGAAAGTGGTCCACACCTTCCGCAAGCCGACCGACTGGGTGCTGAGCGTCGGGTTCAGCCCGGACGGGTTGCTCGTCGCCGCCGGCGACCGCTTCGGCGGGTTGAACCTGTGGGAGACGAAGTCGGGCAAGGAGTTCTACACCCTCCGCGGGCACACCAAGGGCGTCACCGGCGTCGCGTGGCGGGCCGACGCCGACCTGCTGGTGTCGAGCAGCCAGGACGGCACGGTGCGGGTGTGGGACCTGCACTCCGGGGAGGAGCAGTACAAGTTCGATGCCCACAGCGGCGGGGTGCAGTGCGTGGGCGTGATCGCGGGCAAGGTCGCCACCGCCGGCCGCGACGGCATGGTGCGGGTATGGGACAGCAACGGGAAGAAACTGACGGAATTCGCCGCGTCGGATGAAGTCCTTCGGCTGGCGTTCACCGCAGATGGGAAGTCGGTGTTGAGCGGTGACTGGGCGGGTGACGTGCGGAGTTGGCCGACCGCCGGTGGGGACGGGGCGAAACTGCCGCTGCCGGTGGAGAAGCCGCCGACCCGGGTGGCGATCGTGGCGGTACCGAACCCGGAGTTGCCGCCCGCCCCGGTGGTGAAGGCGATCGAGCCTGCCGCTGCCATCGCGTCTGGTGCCGACCTGGACCGCAAGCGGGCGACGCTGAAAGCCATCGAGGATGCCGCCGAGAAGATGAAGGAAGAGGCCGCCCGCAACCCACAGAACGCGGCGCTGGCGAAGGCCTACCTGCAGTTGTGCGAGGCCGGCCTGGTGATGAAGGCGGAAGTGCTCGCCGCCGAACGGAAGTGAACGAGTCGACCAAGGATCGAATTACCTGCCTCCGGGGAAGCGAAATGGCCGTCGCTGGTCATGCCCTCTTTCAGCCACGACTCGCTCTCGCGGCACTCGCCGTCGCGCTCACTCACACCCTTCCGGCGGGCGCGGCCGACTGGCCGGGGTGGCGCGGGCCGAAGGGCGACGGCGTCACCGCCGACCCCGCGGTACCAACCGAGTGGAGCGCCACCAAGAACGTCGTCTGGTGCGTGGACGTGCCCGGAACCGGTCACTCGTCGCCGATCGTCTCGAACGGCCGCGTCTTCCTGACGTCGTACGACCCGGTGTCGAACGACCGGCTCCTGCTCTGTTTCGACCGCAAGGACGGCTCGGCACTCTGGAAGCGGACGGTGCTGACCGCGGCGGCCGAGAAGATGCACAAGAACAACTCCCCGGCCAGCGCCACTCCCGTGAGTGACGGGGTGCATGTGTGGGCCACCTTCCTCAACAGCGACAGGGTGGTCGTCGCATGCTACGACTTCGCCGGCAAACCGGTCTGGCAGAAGGCGTTCCCCGGATTCACCTCCCCGCACGGGTTTTGCGGCACACCCGTACTGTTCGGCGACCGGGTGATCGTGAACGGTGACTCCGACGGCGACGCGTTCGTGGCGGCACTGGACAAGAAAACGGGCGAAACAACGTGGAAGGCCGACCGCCCGAACCGCACGCGGTCGTTCAGCGTGCCGCTCTTCGCGGACGTGAAGGGCAAGACGCAGATGGTGCTCGCGGGCAGCAAGTCGATCACCGGCTTCGACCCCGCGACCGGCAAGGTGCTGTGGGTGGCCGACAGCGCCACTGACAAGTTCGTCGCGACCGCGGCGTTCACCGAGGGGCTGGTGTTCGCCACAGGCACCAGCCCGACCAACACGCTGGTCGCAGTCGATCCGACCGGTGCGGGTGACGTGACCAAGACGCACACCAAGTGGTCCGACACGAAAGTGGCAGCGTACGTGCCGTCGCCGCTGGCGTTTGGCAACCGGCTGTTCGTGCTGTCCGACGCCGGGGTGGCGACCCTGCTGGACGCGAAGACGGGCAAGCAGGTCTGGTCTGAGCGGCTCGGCTCGCGTCTGTACCACGCATCCCCGCTGCTCGTGAACGGCCTCATTTACTGCCCGGCGAGCGACGGCACGACCTATGTGCTCAAGCCCGCCGACGAGTTCGAGGTTGTGTGTAAGAACTCGCTAGGTGAAGAACTTCACGCCACTCCGGCGGTGTCGGACGGCCAACTGTTCGTGCGCACGACGACGAAACAGTGGTGTATGGGTGAAAAGCGGGAGTAGGCCGAACTGGATTACGTCAGCCGCCATCTCGCTCATGAAGAATAGTTCGTGGGGAAAACCCATCTCGCCACGGGAATCGGCCTGGCCCTGTGCCGGCTGGGGAAGCGGGTCCGCTTCGTCACCGCCGCCGGGCTGGTGACCGAACTGGAAGAAGCCCACCACCAGCACCGCCTCGACCGCACGCTCGCCACCCTGGACCGGCTCGACCTGTTGATCGTGGACGAACTCGGCTACCTGTCGTTCAGTCGCAGCGGGGCGGAGTTGCTGTTCCAGGTGTTCGCCGACCGGTACGAGCGGCGGAGCCTGCTGATCACCAGCAACCTACCGTTCGGTGAGTGGGGCACGGTGTTCCAGGGGGAACGGATGACGGCGGCGTTGCTCGACCGCCTCACCCATCAGTGCGACATCCTGGAGTTGACCGGCGAGAGCTACCGGTTCCGCGAATCCATGCAGGCCAAGCAGGCGAAGACGGATAGAACGACCAAGACGGCCAAGGCCAAAAAGTGACACCCCCTCCGCTCATGTGTTTTCCTTCCTGGTGTTGAACCGGTTTTCCGGGATCATGTTGAACACCAACGGGGTGGGGCGATGCCGTTCGTGTACCCGATCCGGACTGCTGGCCACCAAACTCTGCGCACGCAACAAGGTTCGTAGGGCCAGAAGATACTCGGCGCTCACGAAGGGGGTGGTGGTCAATTTCATGCGACCACACGTAGCGCGGTCGAACATCCAGTCGGGCAGTTCAAGTGGTGGTGCGAGGTCATCATCATTCAACCGACACCGGAGCATGGTGCGTCCGGCCCGGATGAACGTAGACACAACGAGGACGAGTCGAACGGTCCACGGGTGCCAGGGATAGCACACCTCGCGGCGGTCGCTGATATGGGTCTTGTGTGGCCGAGTTGTACAACCGCGTCCGTCGGCACTCGACCCTGGAGTACCTCACCCCAGACGAGTTCGAGCGGACGCACAACCGGAGCGACCGCTAACACACTGTCCACTTTCCGTTGGGAAGATCAGAGCCACCGCGGCACCTCACCGGCCTCCCCGGGCCCGGCCTCGACCACCATCACGACGTCCATCCCGTTCCTGTCGCGGACCGGGCCGGGGGTCAGTTTCATCGGCACCTGCTTGCGGAACTTTTGATAGGTGTCGCGGTAGCGGCCATTCAGGTCATCCGCGAACGAGCTGAACTCAGTGAACGGGTCGCCCCACGGGTCCGGGACGACGGCCCCCGGCCCGCCGAGGATGTGCTCGACCTCGCTCAACTCCATCACCCCCTGCGTCCGGATCGTCTGAAAGATTTTGCCGAAGTTCTGGCGGTTGAGCGGATTCCGGGAGGAGCACGCCGTTAGGGTCAAGAGGATCACGGCGGGAAGCCAGCGGGTCGGACGAGGCACGTCTTGCTCCTGAAAGGGTGGTGTGGTGAAGGTCGGGGGCGGCGGGGCGTCAGTCGCACGACTCGTCGCGGTCGACGAAATCATCCTCGGGTGTCATCTCCTACCTCCGGTTCCGGCGAAAGTGTGACACGGAATCTGCGGGGGATGGTCGTGGGCCCGCTCGCCGCCGGGTCGGGGCGTCCGACGGCTCGGCTGTTCGGACGCGAGGTCGCGGGAGGATGCGGCCGAAGAAAACCCGGCCCCACGTCGGACCGGTTTCGCATGAGCGACCCGGTTCCGGGGGGCGTCGACGCCGTCCGGGGGTCCCGAGGCCGGGGTGCGGCGGGGCCGCCGTCGGCAGCCGGCCCAATGAGTGTGCGCGGCATGTACCTGTCGGGCGGCGAATCAGGCGGCGGTCGGTCGCTGTCCGGCCGAGTCGGCGCGGCGGCACTGGCCGGGGGCGCGAGCCGTGTCGGGGGAGTCTAACCGCTGTGGACTAAACACGCAAACCCGGATCGGAGCCTGCGGATACGCCACCTACCTAACCTGCTCCGGTCCGACACGCCGAACCCTCCTGCTGGCGCTGGCGCCACGTTCGGCGTCGTGCACCTCCACTTCCGGACGAAGGGCGGGGTCGGAGATCGACACGGCCCGCACGCTACCGCCCGAGTGCCGCCGGCTCAACGGCCGACATCGACGTTTGAGGCAACTGAGCAAGCGTGTCGGACCGACGCTCACCATTGTCCTTCGGCCGGCCGGCACACCGACCCTGTGGCTGCGTGTCGCAAACCTGCTAAAGCAAGCCCAACGTCCGGCCCGACACCCCCCGGGAGTCCGTTGATGACCCTCCTCACCCGCGGTTCCATCGCGTTCGCTCTGCTGCTGGTCGTCTCGCAAACTCGGGCCCCGGCCGAGGACCACCCCGACCGGGTCGTTCAGCCCGACGTGCCGCAGGGGAAGGTCACCTCGGGGCAGTTCGCCGACAGCAAGGTCTACCCTGGGACGACCCGCAACTACAGCGTCTACGTCCCGGCCCAGTACAAGGCGGACGAGCCGGCCGCGCTGATGGTGTTCTTGGACGGCGGCGGGTACGCGAACCCCAAGGGCGACTTCCGGGTGCCTGTCGTGTTCGACAACCTCATCCACCAGAAGGCGATGCCGGTCACCATCGCCGTGTTCGTCGATCCCGGCACCGTGCCGGCCACCATGCCCGGCGCCCAGGGCCGCAGCACCCGGTCGTTCGAGTACGACACCCCGGACGGCCGGTACGCCACCTTCCTCGTGGACGAGTTCCTGCCGGTGGCCCTCAAGGGGCTCAACGTGACCAAGGACCCGGCCAAGCGGGCGGTGTGCGGCATCTCCTCGGGCGGCATCTGCGCGTTCACGGCCGCGTGGGAGAAGCCGGACCAGTTCGGGCTGGTGATGAGCCACATCGGCAGCTTCACCAACATCCGCGGCGGCTGGGCATACCCCGGCCTGGTGCGGAAGACGAAGGCCAAGCCGAAGGCCATCAAGGTGTACCTGCAAGACGGCAAGGACGACCTGAACAACCTGCACGGCAACTGGCCGCTCAGCAACCAGGACCTCGCGACGGCCCTGCAGTTCGCCGGGTACAAGTACAAGCTGGAGATGACCGACGGCGGGCACAGCGGCAAGTGGGGCGGCGAGCGGTTGCCGGACGCGCTCCGGTGGCTGTGGGACGAGAAGGCCGAGAGCACGAAACTCCCGCACGCCGAGACCAAGCCGGAGTGGAAGCCGCACCCGGACGCCATCGCGAAGGACGACGTGCCGAAGGGAACCGTGGTGCAGATGCCGGCGTTCGAGTCGAAGATCTTCCCGAACACCACCCGCGACTGGTCGGTCTACGTGCCGGCCAAGTACAAGGCCGAGAAGCCGGCGGCGCTGATGGTGTTCCAGGACGGCGAAGGCATGAAGGGCGACAAGGGCCGGTGGCGGGTGCCGGTGGTGTTCGACAACCTGATCGCGAAGGGCGACATGCCGCCGACGATCGCCGTGTTCGTCAACCCCGGACACGACAAGGACAAGCCCCGGCAGAACGGGCAGCACTCCAACCGCGGGTTCGAATACGACAGCCTGGGCGACCGCTACGCCCGGTTCCTGATCGAGGAGGTCATCCCCGAAGTTCGGAAGAAGTACACGATCTCCGACGACCCCGAGATGCACGCCATCGGCGGGTCCAGCTCCGGCGGGATCTGCGCCTTCACCGCGGCGTGGGAGCGGACCGACTTCTTCCGCAAGGTGTACTCGAGCGTGGGGAGCTTCACCAACCTGCGGGGCGGGAACGTGTACCCGTCGTTGGTCCGCAAGGCCGAGCCCAAGCCGATCCGCGTTTACATGGCCGACACCAGCGGCGACCTCGACAACGCCTTCGGAAACTGGCCGTGGGCGAACCAGCAGATGGCCTCCGCGTTGAAGTACATGGGTTACGACGTGCGGTTCGACTGGGCGGAAGGCTACGCCCACAACGCCGACTTCGGCGGGTCGAAGTTCCCGGACGCCATGAAGTGGCTGTGGCGGACGGACAAGTTCACCCCGGTGCTCGACACCCGCGGCGACCTCGGCGGCGACCTCACGCTCCTCCACCTGCTGGTCCGCGATCAGTCGTGGGAGGTGGTCGCGAAGGACCTCGGCTTCGCCGACGCCCTGTGCGCCGACAAGGCCGGCAACGTGTACTTCTGCGACATGAAGGCCGCGTCGGTCGTCCGCATCGGCACGGACGGCAAGCGGAAGGAAGTCTGCAAGGAGGCAGTGAGCGGCCTGAAGTTCAGCCCGGACGAGTCGGTGCTGTACGGCTGCCAGGGGGCGAAGGGCCGCGTCATCGCCATCGACCCCGGCAGCGGGGAGGTGAAGGTCGTCGCGGAGGGGGTCAAGCCGAACGACCTTGCCGTGACGAAGGACGGGTTCATCCTGATCACCGAGACGGCGGCCAAGCAGGTGACGCGGATCGACCCGAAGACCGGCGCGGTCAAGGTGATGGACACCGGCATTAACGCGCCGAACGGCATCGCCCTGTCGAACGACGGCGGCACGCTGGCCGTGTCCGACTACGGCGGGACTCACACCTGGACGTTCCGGGTGAACAAGGAGGGGGTGCTCGACGCCAAGATGCCGACGATGCCGATGCGGCTGCCGATCGACCCGAAGGGCGAGTTCAAGTTCAACGAGCCGCCGCCCTACGTGCAGAACGCCCAGGGGGACGGTATGGCCGTGGACAAGGCCGGCCGCTTCTACGTGACCAGCCGGGTGGGGGTGCAGGTCTTCGACCCGACCGGCCGCCCGTGCGGGGTGCTGCCGAAGGTCAACGGCGACCAACCGCTGACGACGTGCGTCCTCGGCGGCCCGGACCACAGTGTGCTCTTCATCGCACACGGCACAACGATTTACAGCCGGAAGTTGACGGTCCAAAAGGCGAAATAGACGGTCGTTCGAATCGGCCGAGGGCGTGGGCTTGGCCAACTCCCCTGGGTATCGCCAAGTCCGAGATTGTGGTTGCGCTCTCCTGTCACCGCGGCCGAGGTCGGGCGGACGAATGGCGCTAGCATAAGCGTTTCCTTCAGCGGCTGGCCTGCGAAGAATGGTCTGCCCGGTGGCGCGGCAGCCAGGTTCTCCGCCGACCCAGGGCGGATTCCCCAGGTCCGACATACCGAAGGCGATTGATGACCAGTGTGGAAACGGTTCGTGCCCGCTTCGCGAGCAGCCAGGGGCTGCCGTTCACGGACGTCCTGACCGAGGCGAGCATCGTGCAGGTCCTCGGCGAACACCACGTCGAGTACCGCGACCGCCTGTTCAACCCCGTCACCACCATCTGGGGCTTCCTCTCGCAGGTGCTCAGCGACGACCACTCCTGCCGCGACGCCGTCTCCCGCGTCCTCGCCCACCGCGCCGCCTCCGGCCTGGGGCCTTGCTCGCCTAACGCCGCCAGCTACTGCAACGCCCGCAAGCGCCTGCCCACCGGCGTGCTCCGCGCCCTGGCCAGGCGCACCGCGGAGCAGCTCCAGGAGGGCCTCCCGCCGGCCTGGAAGTGGCGCGGCCGGGACGTGTTCGTCGCCGACGGTTCGCACGTCTCCATGCCCGACACCGCCGAGAATCAGGCGGCCTACCCGCAGGTGTACAACCAGCGGCCGGGGCTCGGTTTTCCACTGGCCAGGCTCACGGTGCTTCTGTCGCTGGCCAGCGGTGCCTGTCATGATCTGGCCCTCGCCCCGTACGCCGGCAAGGGCACCGGCGAGACCACCCTGTTACGGCAGATGTACGGCTCGTTGTCACCCGGGGATGTGGTCGTCGCCGACGCGCTGTTCGACAACTACTTCCTGATCTGGGAGTTGCGCGGGTTGGGTGTCGACGTGGTGGCGCGCGAGCAAGCGGAGCGGGTGGGCACACGGACGGTGCAGAGCGGGCCCGAAGGCGACCTCATCGTCTGGCCGCGGCCGAACAAGCCGCGGGGCATGAGTAGCGAGCAATACCGCACGTACCCCAAGAGTCAGACCATCCGGCGGGTGGCCGTCGATGCCCGTGCCAAGGACAACCGAGTCGACCAGTTCCGGGTGGTCACGACGATCCTGGACGAGTCGGTCGACGGCGGGCAGATCGGCGACCTGTACGAGCGGCGGTGGCAGGGGGCGCTCGACCTCCGATCGATCAAGTCGGTGATGAAGATGGACGTGTTGCGGTGTAAAAGCCCGGAGATGGTGGGCAAGGAGATCTGGGCGCACCTGCTGGCGTACAACCTGCTCCGCACGGTCATGGCCCAGGCGGCCGCCCGGAGCGCAGTCGAGCCGCGACAGATCAGCTTCAAGGGGGCCAAGCAGGCGGTCACGGCGTTCGCCCCGAAGATCGAAGCGGCGCGACCGGAGGAGCGCGGGCGGCTGATCGACGCCTTGCTGAGGACGGTCGCCTACCACCGCGTCGGCCACCGGCCGGGCCGATGGGAACCGCGGGCGCACAAGCGCAGGGCCAGGCAGGACCAACGCCTGATGATCCCGCGAGCCACCACCAAACTGCCACAGAATCGGGCGAAGTACTTTTAAGCTAGCGCCATTCGTCGGGCGGACCGGAGAGTGCAAGCGGCATCGCGTTGCAGGCGCATGTCGAGGTGACCGAAGTAGGTGGGTGAAGGTGAGTCGACCAGACCATGGCCGACTACTTCGTAAGCTCGATCCTAGCAAGCGGTTCGCCCCTAAAAATGTCTGGCAGGGAGAGTTCCATGCTCGTGGGGGAGTGAAACATCCTGGTAATGAGCTGTCGGAGCAGCACCTGGAGCGCGATGTTCTTCCCCCCTCCGTGATCCGACTTCCAGCAGTTGTAGTGCAGTGAATTAATGTTGAAGTTGGCGCGGAGCCAGAAGTGCCCATGCAGGCTCCCGATAAAGAGCGGTGCGTGATCCCACACCTCCGGCGCAGCGAGAAGCTCCCTGATGGCGTTCTCGTACGTCTCCGGGGGGCGACCGTCCTGCCGCTCACTTCTCTCCTTGAAGAACACGATCGCAGAGCAAAATCCGGGCGTCGGCATCGGGTACTCTTTGCAAGCTTCGTAGTGCAAAGAGGCGTCCAGGACGTTCCTGATCCCTGAGCGAAGCTCTTCCGCATTCAGGTGCCGCTTGACCTGAATGATCCCACGCGCCGCGTTTGGCTTTACGATCACGAAGTCGTCGATCTGAAGTATCGGCCGGAACGAGTAATTGTCGTGGATAAGGATGTCAATCTCTGGGCAGTGCTTGGTCTCGCCGCCCACATCCCGCCTACCGAACATGAACCCTTTGTTCGCCACGTGCCCGCGGAGCAGGTAGCGCTGGAGGAAGTCCCGGAGCAGCGTCTCGCAATAGGTGCCCGGGGCGGTGTAGTCGCGGGTCTTTCCGAGGAGCCGTTCGATGTTCTCGTACTGCGAAAGCATCAGATCGGCCTGCGTCGCGTAGAACGCCAGGACGCCCTCGGAAAGTTCTTCGCCCATCGGAACCTCAGCGCGCCGGTGCCGGGTGAACCGGCGATCATTTTACTGACCCGATGTATCGAGCACTACCACGGTAGGCCTGCCGCTTCACCTTGTCGTCGCACGTCGAATTACCCCCACGTGATGTGGCCACCTTCCGGAGTGTCGGGCACCCGCCGGGTGGCGGTCGCCCACCAGCAGAACGCCGGGGTCGTCTTGGGGGAGGCCGCATTCAGATCCGTTGAGGCGAAAGACGTCATCCCAAAGCTCGCCCGCTCGCGGCTTCCCGCACACGCACCGTAAAATGTCCTCACTCCGGCCGACCGCAACCGGTTCGGTACGCAGTGATACGATCAGCAGGGGTGGCTTTGAGCAACTCGCATGACTCGGCCCGGAGCGGAGCCTCTGACCAGCCCGGTGACCAGCGGAGTGAGGTCGCCCTCCGTCGCAGCGAGGCCCGTTACCGCGCACTCGTCGAGGCGTCGAACCAGGCCGTCTGGTCGTGGTCGCCCGGAGATTGGGCCGGCGACTTCGAGGCCACTCAGCGGTGGTGGGAGCGGGCCACCGGGCAGACACCTGAAGAACAGAAGGGGAGTTTCACCGCCTGGCTGGACGTGGTCCACCCCGACGACCGGGAAATCGCCGCGACGGCGTGGGGTACGGCACTCGAAACCGGCCGGCCTTATGACATCGAGTACCGCGTCCGCGCTCGGGAGGTGGTGACAGAAAGCTCTGACTGCCAACGAGCACACTCAAACCCAAATCGAAGTCCGAGAGGTGTTACCAATCTCCGCGACGGCCCACGACGATAGGCGAGGTGATCTCCACTGCAATTGCCGCGTAGGTCACCTGACCGGGGTAATGTGCCACGAGTTATTGAGTGTAATCGGGGACTGGAAATCCCCGTCCCGATAGTCCTCGACACCGCATGGCCGAGGGGGACTATCGGGACGGGGAGTCAAAGAGGGCCGGAGGGAAATGCCCCCGGCCCGAATTACCCCCGGCGTCAACCGAGAGCAATTTCGAACGCCTTCCGCTTCACCCGCGCGCCGGAACCGAACCAGGCCGAATCCAGGCGGGCGTCCTCGCCGGCTTTCCCGCGGGTGTGGTCGACCCAGTCGGTCACCGCGTTGTACGCCCCCCAGTAGGTGCCGTACACGCCGGGCAGACGGGCGCCCGGGCCGTGGTCGTACGCCCGAAGGACGGCGTCGAACGCCTGGGGCAATTTCCCGAGGCCCCTGCCGGCGGGCACATCGAAAACGGCGGCCACGTACTTCACGAACCCGTCGACGCCGAGCGGCCGCCCGGCCATCCGCCGGTACTCGGCGAGGGTGGCCGAGAACGTGCGGTGGGCCATATCGACGGTCCGCTGGACGAGCCGGAGGCCGGCCTCGACGTTGGCAGTATGCCGGACGCGGAGGCAGTCCTCGACCCCGAGCCCGGCCCGGCGGTCGGCGAGGGTGAGGGTGTTCATGCACACCACGCGGACGTTGGTGAACTGGGCGCGGACCGCCTGGCTCCCGTCGTGCGCGTTGGAGAGCAGGAAGTACCCGCGGACCGCGTCCCCGCCCGTGACCTCACCCTCGGCTGACTTCACGCGGGCCAGCACCCACACCCGCTTTCCACCCTTCAGCGAGCCGGCGGCCTCGAGCTCGCAGTGCCCGCCGTCTAGGAACGGCTCGAAGAACCGGAACGCCTGGGCGTTCTGGAGCGGGCGGTAGGCGGTGCCGACCACTCCGAGGGTTTTCCCGTCGGCCGTGCGGCGCACGACGCGGTGCGAGTCGACGGCGGTCCCGGCGGCCGTGACGAGCGGGGCCGTCTCCACCTCCCAGTCGAGGCCCGCTAGTGTGATGGCGTCCCGGATGTGCGGGGCCTGGTCGAGAAGGACGCCGAGCCGGTGCCAGGCGGGTTGACGGACGAAGAATCCTGATTCAAATTGATGTGACATAGTCCTCTGTAGTTAAAAAGGGCCGACGGGGTAGCCACCCGCCGGCCGGTGTCAATTTCAGGTCAAGCTCTGGACGGGGTCCGGGTCGAGGTTTTCGTCCTCCCACGGGTGGTAGTCCTCCGGGGCCAAGAACACGGACACCGCGCACGCCGGCTCCCCGGTCACGAGCGGTCGGTTGCACCAGTCACAGTTCATCGAGAACCGCGCTGTTCCCGATTTCACGAGGGTCAGTTCGGTGTCGTGCGGGTCGGTCGACGGGGCGGCGTGGGTGCGGCAACACGGCTGTAAACTCCGGTCGAGAAGTGTGGCGCCCGTCGGTTGAGAAGTGTGGCGCGGGGAAGGCAGCTTATCCGCCCGGTTCCGGGCGGCGAGAGGGCGTTGAGGGGCCGGTTCAGGTGTCG
>JALHQU010000027.1 GCA_022841795.1 Fimbriiglobus sp. | reverse complement strand
TGATTTTACCCGGCGGGCTGACGCCCGCGGTTCACCAATGTGACGTGGTTCCGGAACCCTTTCCGCCGCAACCCATCCTAAGATTCAAGCACCGCCACCCCCGCCGGAGTTCCCCATGCCCGCCCGCCTTCTCGCCGTCGCCCTCGCCGGGCTGTTCGCCTTCCCGCTGTCCGCCGCGGACAAGGACAAGGAGGCGGTGAAGGAGGAACTCCAGAAGCTGGGCGAGTTCGTCGGCCGATGGACGACCAGCGGCGAGGGCAAGGTGGACGGCAAGAAGCAGTTGTGGAAGGAGACGTGGGAGTGGGGGTGGAAGTTCGGCAAGGACGGCGACGCCTGGTTCACGCTGGCGGTGAAGGACGGCAAGGTGTTCACCGCCGCCGAGGTGCGGTACGACGCGGCCAAGAAGGGGTACGCAGTAACGGCGACGGACGCCAAGGGCGGGACGCAGGAGTTCGTCGGCACGCTGGACAAGAAGGGCGTGCTCACCCTGGAGCGGAAGGACGACAAGTCCGGGGACGTTCACAAGGTGAAGCTGAGTACCGCCGCCGAGGGGGTGCGGCTGAACGCCGTGTACGAGGTGCAGACCGGCGGCAAGGGGCTGGCCGACACGGTGTACAAGGCGGCCGGGAACAAGGACGGCGAGTCGATCGCCGGCGGGAAGAAGAAGCCGGCGTGCATCGTCACCGGCGGGGCGGCGACGATCCAGGTGAGCTACCAGGGGAAGACGTACTACGTGTGCTGCTCCGGGTGCAAGGACGAGTTCGACGCCAACCCGAAGAAGTACATCGACGCGGCGGCGAAGAAGTGATTTCAGTGTGGTCCGCACACGCCGTGTGCGGGAACAGATGCCGCACACGGCGTGTGCGGACCACACCCCGGAGGTCGGTCATGGTCGTCGCCGTCCGCTGCCCGGCCGAGAAGTGCCGCAAATATCAGATGGTCGAGGACTCCGACCGCGGCAAGACGGTGAACTGTCTCGTCTGCGGCACCCCCATCCGCGTGCCGGCTGCGGATTCGTCCAAGCCGCCCGCGAACCCGAAGCCGCCCCCGCGGGTCTGATCGGTCACCCCCACCCGTCCGGTGATGCGATGCCGCCTGATCCCGATAAACGCAAGCTGCGGAAGCTGAAGCAGGTGCTGAAGCGGCGGGGGAGCAAGCACCGCCGGGCGGACCTGAAGCGGACGCTGACCGAGAACCAGGAAGAAGCTGCCGACGCCGAGGAGAACCTCGGCCGCAGCCGGTCCGACACGCTGAACGGGCTGGACCGGGACAGCACGCGGAAGCGGGACGAGTGAAGTGTTCTGCTCGCTCCGCGAGCGGTCTTCAAGACCCGCTCGCGGAGCGAGCAGAACACTCACAGGTCGGCCGCCACCGCCTCCGCCGCCCGTCGGCCCGATGTCATCGCCCCGTTGATGCTCCCGTTGTCGCGGTGGTCCCCGCACACATACAGCCCGGCCCGCACCCGCACCGGCCGCTCCCACGGGGTGAGCGCCCCAGCCGGGTGGTGCGGCAGGGCGTGCCGGATGCGGTCCACCCGCAACCGCCGCCAGCCACCCACTGCCGGGCCGAACCAGCCGGCCAGCTGTTCGCGGCACGCCCGGTCCAGTTCCTCGTCCCCGTCCGCCGGCATCCCGACCACCGACGCGGCGACCAGCGCCTGCCCCGCCGGTGCGTACCCCGGGGCCACCGCCGACGGCACCGCCACCGCCGTCACCGGCCCGCGGCCGTCGCCGTCCACCAGCAGCGTCCGCCCGACCCACGGCGGGGCGGCGGCGGCGTAGTACAGGGTCACGGTGGCGTTCGACCCGACCGGCGGGAGCGCCCCGCCGCACAGACTGACCGCCGCCGGGCCGTCGGTGGCGATCACCACCGCCTTCGCCGTCAGCCGCTCGCCGGACGCCAGCGACACGGCGGTGTCAACGATCCCGGCCACCGGCGTGTTCAGCCGGACGGAGTCGGGCGGGAGGGCGGCGGCGAGTTGGTCCGGGATGGCCTGCATGCCGCCGTTCGGCAGGCTCGGCCGGCCCTCGCCGAACAGGTGGAATACGAACCGGAAGAACCGGGCCGAGGTGGACAGTTCCCGCTCCAGGAACACGGCCGACAGGAACGGGCGGAACAGCCGGTCGATCATCCGCTCGCCGATCCCGGCCGCCCGCAGGTAGTCGAGGGTGGTGCCGTCCGCCGCCGCGTCCGGCTCGCCCCGCACCGCCCCGGCCAGCCGGGCCGCCGCCAGCTTGTCCGCCAGTGTGCCGATCGGCCCGAACGCCGACTTCAGGGCGGTGAGCGGCTCGTCGGTCGGGGCGGCCAGCCGGCGGATCTTGCCGCCGAACCACACGTCGAGGGCGCGGTCAAACGGCCGCAGGTCGAGGGCGGCGTGGTCGAGCACCCGCTGCCCCTCGGGGTACGACGACAGGTAGTTTTGCAGCCCGCGGTCGAGGCGGAAGCCGTCCACGGTGTCGGTCCGCACCCGCCCGCCGACGCCGTCCGACGCTTCCAGGATTTGGAACGAAATGCCTCGCCGGGCCAGTTCCCGGCCGCAGCACAGCCCGGCCAGCCCGGCCCCGATGATGTGTACGTCCGCGTCCATGTGTGTCGGGATACGAGCCGGCTCAGTACTTCGCCAGATCGGTCTTCGCCCCGCCGCCGACGGCCTCCACCACCTTCGCCGCCCCGTCCACCATGAACTTCAGTTCGCTGGACACGGCGATGAACTGCCAGCCGTCGGCGATCCGCCGCTTCGCCTCGTCCGCACTGAACGTGTGGATGCCGGCGGCCACGCGGAGCCGCTTGCACCCGGCCAGGATGTCTGCCAGCGCCCGGTCGAACGCCTCCGGGGTCGGCGGCGTGCCGTCCGCGGCCCGCATGCTCGCCGCCAGGTCGTTCGGGCCGACGAACACGGCGTCGATCCCCGGCACCGAGTACACGTCGTCGAACGTCCGCACCGCGTCGATGTGTTCGCACTGGAGGACGACCAGCACCTCGTCGTTCGCCTTCGCGTAGTAGTCGGCCGGCGTCGCCCCCCAGTTCAGGGCGTGGACGCTGCCGCCGACGCTGCGGGTGCCCCGCGGCGGGTACAGGCAGGCGCTGACGGCGTCTTCGGCTTCCCGTCTCGTGTTCACCATCGGCACCACCACCCCGTGCCCGCCGTTGTCCAGCACCCGCTTGATGTGGTCGTGCCGGTTGCTCGGCACGCGGACGAGCGGCACCCCGCCGGCGTCGGCGATGGCCCCGAGCATGTGGGTGGTCGTCTCCACGTTCACCAGGCTGTGTTCCACGTCCACGGTCAGCCAGTCGAACCCGGACCGGGCGAGGAACCGGGCGGCGGTGACGCTGCCGAGCGACAGCCAGGTGCCGACGGCCGGCATGCCGCCGCGGAGGAGACGCTTGACGGGGTTTGGGCGCATGGGGTGGGGTCAGTAGTCGAGGTCTAATTGGATGACGGGCACCGGCAACGGGTTCGGCGGGTCGGCGAGCACAACGTCCGTTTCGCTCAGCCCCGACTCGTACACCTGACCGAACTCGTCGATGCGGCGGAAGCGAAAGCGGTGCGTCCCGTTCCGGCCGAGCGGGCCGTCGTACCGGATCAACTGCACCACGCCGGGGTAGTTCGGGGAAATCTCGTACCGCACCCAGTCGCCCACCTTGAACTTGGGGGGGGGGAAGCGGGCGTACACACTTTCGAACTTCTTCGGCTTTTTGGCCATCGCCTAACCCTCACACCCACGGGCGAACCCCGGTGAGTAGTTGCAAGCGGTCACCGACCACCGTGTCCAATCGCCGAGCCAGCCGGCGGCAGGCGGCCCGCCAGCGGCGAACCCGGCGGATCGGTACGCTGATTCTACCACCGAGACGGGCGGGGCTGAAGTCGCTGTGCGCGACGGCGTTCCGCCACAGGTTCAACTCTTCGAGCAGCCGACGGAGCAACTGCCCGCGTGGGTCGAGGGCATCGACCGCCACCCACAGGCCGAAACCGAACCGTCCGAAGTCGGTGGCGAGGGCGGACGGAGTAGGGTTCCCGCGATCCAGTTGCCGGTTCCAGGTGAACTCAAGAGCCACTGTTCTCGCCAGCAGCGGCGGGAGCGAGCGTTCGATGTGGTCGATGGCCTCGGTGTGCAGTTCCCGGCAGAACCCCTGGAACTCGGCCGCCAGCAGCACCGTGTAGGCGTGATTCAGTTGCTGCGTGGCGTACCGCCGGGCCGCCCCCGTCCCGCGGACGGCGGTGTGCGCGAGTTCCACCTCTTCAAGCCGTGCGGCCCGGTCGATGGACCAAATCTGGTGGGCGATCGACGGCATCAGTCTTTCTTCAGCGAGTGCAGCACCAGTCCGGTTAGGATCTTCGGGTAGAAGTAGGTGGACTTGGGCGGCATCTTCTCGCGGTTGCCGGCGATCTCCTCGACGTGGTCCATGCCGCACGGCGGCACCAGGCACGCCAGTTGGCACGCCTTCGCCGCCGCCGCGTCCGTCACCTCCTTCAGCAGGTGGACGTAGGTGCAAGCCGGCGTCCCGCCGACGTGCTGTGGGATCAACTTGTCCAGCACCAGCTTGTGCAGGATGCTGACGGCCAGCCCCCGCCACTCGGCCGACTGGTCCGGGGCGAGCGTGGCCATCACCGCCGGGTCCCGCAGCTTCACCGCGAGCCACTTCCCGTCCGCCACCGTGCCGAACCCGAGGACGGATTGCGATCCGTCCATCTGGAGGTGTTCCCAGCACGGGAGGGCCGAATCGAACTCGCCGACGACGTCGAAGTGATCCGCCACCGCCGCCTTCATCTGCTCGGCGGTCACGGCCGGGATGCCGCTCACCAGCCGGTGCGTCGGCAGGATGATCAGGCCGGGGTCGCTCATGCCGACCAGCATCATCAGGCAGAAGTTGGCCGGGGCCTCGTCGTCCTGCACGTTCCCCGCCGCCGTCTGCTCCTCCAGGTACTTCAGCCCGGTCTCGTAGCGGTGGTGGCCGTCGGCGATGAACACCGGCTTCTGCCCCATCAGCCCGATCACCTTCGTGACCACCGCCGGGTCCGTCACCGGCCAGAAGCGGTTGACCACCCCGAGGTGGTCTTTCGCCACCAGCGGCGGGGCGGTGCGGACGAGCGGTTCGAGCGCGGCGAACACCTCGCCGGCGTCGTCCGGGTACAGGCCGAACACCGGCGAGATGTTGAACCCGGTGGCCTGGTACAGCTTCAGCCGGTCGGCCTTCGGGCCGGACAGCGTCTGCTCGTGCGGGAAGATGCGGCCGGTGCCGAACGGCTCCAGCCGCACGCGGGCCAGGAACCCGCGGCGGGTGTACGTCCGCCCCTCGGCGGTGAACTCCTGCTCATACACGTACAGGCTGCGGGCGGTGTCCTGCTTCAGCACGTCGCCGAACGACCACTCCTTCAGGGTGCGGGCGGCGCGGGTGTACTTGTTGTCGGCGTCCGTGTCGCCGGGCTGCTCCTGCGTCAGTTCCAGTCGGACGGCGTTGAACGGGCTGGCGGCGTACAGCGTCTGCTGGAGGGCCGGGTCGATCACGTCGTACGGCGGGCAGACCACATCCGCCAGCGAACCCACCTTGCCCAGGTCGTATCGGAACCCGCGGAACGCCCGGATGTCGGCCATGAACGAACCCCTTGCTCGTTCCCATGCTCCGCGTGGGAACGCGAGTCCGCGACGCTCCGCGTCGCCTGCTGAACGGACGCGGAGCGTCCGGCCCGTGCGTTCCCACGCGGAGCATGGGAACGAGAACACAGAGCGGTTCGTCTTATCGGTTCGTCACGTCGTTCCCAGGGCTTCCGCCCTGGGCTACATCCGCCGGCCGCGCGGCGTAGACGGTAGTTTTTCTTGCGTCCCGGAGGGACCGCCGGCCGTAGCCCAGGGCGGAAGCCCTGGGTTCGATCGGGCAATTCTCATTTGCCTCCCGCCGCCTCCCTGCCCATCATGCCAGCAGGCGGGTTCGTCCCGTCCGCCCTCCCCCTCTTTCATCCGTGAGGACCACTGATGCGCAAGCTGCTCGCCGCCCTCGCCGCCGCCGGCCTGCTGGCCGGGCTGACCCCGGCCCACGACGTGACCGTGGGAATGAAGAAAGGCACGCCCGAGCTGAAGGCCGTGTGTTCGATCGCGTTCGGCCCGCACGGGGTGCTGTTCGTCGCCGACCCGACCTCCGTCACCGTGTTCGCCGTGGCCACCGGCGATGACAAGAAGGGGGACAAGGGCGAGGTGAATTTCGACAAACTGGATTCCACCATCGCCGACATGCTCGGCACCAAGCCGGCCGACATCACCGTGAACGACGTGAAGGTGAACCCGGCGTCCGGCACCGTGTACGTGGCCGCCACCCGCAAGGGGGCCGGCGGCGGGGCGGTGATCCTCAAGGCCGGGCGGGACAAGAAGCTGACCGAGGTGCCGATGAAGGACGTGATGTTCTCGTCCGTCAAGGTGCCCGGCGCGACCGGCAGCACGAACCGGGCGGAAGCGATCACCAGCATGGCGTTCGTGGACGACAAGCTGATCCTGGCCGCCCTGTCGAACGAGGAGTTCGCCAGCTCCCTGCGGGCGTTCGCGTTCCCGTTCAAGGACGCCGACAAGGGCGTGTCCGTCGAGATGTACCACGCCGCCCACCAGAAGCTGGAGACGAACTCGCCCATCCAGACGTTCACCCCGTACAAGGTGAGCGGGGCGGACTACCTGATCGCGTCGTACACCTGCACCCCGCTCGTCCGCGTGCCGGTGGCCGACCTGAAGCCGGGGGCGAAGGTGAAGGGCACCACCGTGGCCGAGCTGGGCAACCGGAACAAGCCGCTGGACATCATCGTGTACAGCAAGGGCGGGAAGGACTACGCCCTGCTGGCGAACAGCGTCCGCGGGGTGATGAAGATCAGCCTGGACGGGGTGGACAAGGCCGAGGGGCTGACCAACCCGGTGACCGGCGGCGGCACCGCCGGCGCCAAGTTCGAGAAGATCGAGGGGCTGGAAGGGGTGGTTCAGCTCGACCGGCTGGACGCCGACCACGCCCTGCTGGTGGTGCAGGACAAGGAGACGAAGTCGCTGTCGCTGAAGACGATCGCCCTGCCGTAAGCGGACCCTTTCTTCGCCGCGACCTGAGGGAGCGGGTTCCGCTCCCTCAGGTCGCGGCGAAGACCTCTCACATCGAGCTACTCATGTCCCGTCTCCTCCCGGTTCTCCTACTCCTCGCCCTGCCCTGCCCCGCCGCCGACGTGTTCGCCCCGGCTAACCGGGTGGCGTGGTGCGTGGTGCCGTTCGACGCCAAGAAGCGGGGGCCGGCGGACCGGGTGGAGATGCTCAAGCGGCTCGGGTTCACGAAGTACGCTTACGACTGGCGGGCCGAACACCTGCCCACGTTCGGCGAAGAGGTCCGGCTGCTGAAGGAGGCGGGCATCACGCTGCAAGGGGTTTGGTTCCCGGCGGACTTCGACCGGACCGCCGAGGGGTTGCTCGAAACGGTGAACAAAGCCGGGCTGAAGACCGAACTGTGGGTGATGCTGCCGCAGCCGGACACGAAGCTGAGTCAGGACGAGAAGGTGAAGGCCGCCGCGCTGCGGGTCAAGCGGCTGGCCCGGTGGGTGAAGGACGACGGTCACAAGGTGGGCATCTACAACCACGGCGGGTGGAGCGGCGAGCCGGCGAACATGCTGGCGGTGGTGAAGGCGGCCGACGAGCCGAACGTCGGCATCGTGTACAACCTGCACCACGGGCACGACCACCTGGCGAAGCTGGCCGACCACCTGGCGGCGATGAAGCCGCACCTGTACTGCCTGAACCTGAACGGCATGAAGGCGGACGGCGACAAAAACGGGCACAAGATCCTGTGCATCGGCGAGGGGGACGACGACGCCAAGCTGCTGAAGACGATCCGCGACAGCGGGTACGCCGGGCCGGTCGGCATCCTCGGGCACACCGACCACGACGTGGAGGACCGCCTCGCCGACAACCTGAACGGCCTCGACTGCCTGCTGCGGAACGACGGCTTCACCCCGCTGTACCGCACGACCGGCAGCTTGCGGGTGCGGCTCGACGCGGCGAAGGGGGACCAGCCGGCCGCGTTCGTCCTATCCACACGCTACCGCGAGGGGTTCGGCGGTAAGGAGGGCGACCTGTTCCGGGTCTTCGTTGCCAAGCCGGGTTCGACACCGAAAGACTACGCCACGGCCCAACCGCTCACGGGCGAATCGAACATCCGCGCGATCGACCTCCGCTTCACCCCCCGGTTCCCTCCGCAGCCGGGCACCACCTACCGCGTGTTCTTCGACAAGCAGACGGCCGAGTTCGCCATCCCGATGCCGAACACCCCGCCGACGGTCATCGATCAGGTGTACCCGACGGCCGGCGTGCTGCCGGAGAACACCCTGCGGATGTACGTCCACTTCTCCGCCCCGGTGAAGAAGGGGGACGTGTACAGGCACATCAAGCTGGTGCGGGACGACGGGGTGGAAGTCGCCAGCCCGTTCCTGGAGCTGGACGAGGAGCTGTGGAGTCCGGACGGCAAGCGGCTGACGCTGCTGTTCTACCCCGGCCGGGTGAAGCGGGGGCTGAAGCCGCGGGAGGAGGCCGGGCCGATCCTGGAGGAGGGGAAGAAGTACACGCTGGTCGTCTCGAAGGACTGGCCGGACGAGTACGGGCGGCCGCTGAAGGCGGAGTTCCGCAAGGCGTTCAGCGTGGTGAAGCCGGACGACACCGGCATCGACCCGGCGACGTGGGTGGTGAAGCATCACGCCGAACCCCGCCCGAACACAACCCCAGACCCACTACCGGGTTCATTCCGTTCCGGGTTGCCGAGCGGGTGGGATATGTACTACAAGGTCACGTTCGGACAGGGTAAGGTGCTCGACCGCGCCCTAGCCGAGCGGATGATCTGGGTGGTGGACGAAGACGGCCGGCCGGTGGACAAGTGGGTCGGCAAGACCGTCACCGAGACGGACCTGAAATTCGGCGAGAACCTGAAGCGGTGGCCGGCGGGCAAGTACAAGCTGGTGATCGACACCCGGCTGGAGGACGTGTGCGGGAACCGCGTCGGCCGGCCGTTCGAGATCGACATGCTCAAGCCGATCACAAAGCGAATCGAGGCGAAGACTGTGGAGATCCCGTTCGAGGTGAAATAACTTGGCGAGCCGGGAGCGTGAGCGACCGGAGGGTTACACACACTCCGGTCGCTCACGCTCCCGGCTCGCCAGCACGCTCCCGGCTCGCTAAGCACTTCCCCTTGCCCGCCGCCGCCGTTCCGGGGTAAGACGCTCGCCCCGCCCCCGGAACGGACTCCCGCGTGCCCCCGCCGACCCTCCACAACCTGCAAGCCCTCCGCGGCGTCGCCTGCCTGCTGGTGTTCTTCCTGCACCTGGGGGTGTGGGAGAAGTCGTTCGGCATCGCCCGCCCGCTGCTCGGCTCGTTCGCCTGGTTCGGGTACGCCGGGGTGGATCTGTTCTTCGTCCTGTCCGGGTTCCTCATCACCCACACCCAGTACCACCACCTCGGCCGGCCGGCGGCGGTGCCCGGCTACCTGTTCCGCCGGGCGTGGCGGATCTACCCGACGCTGTGGGTGGTGATGCTGCTCGGCGTGTGCCTGCAACTGCTGGCGAACGGCCAACTGCCGTACTACCCGGCCCCGGACGGCCCCGGCCCCCGCACCCGCTGGCTGCTGTGGCTGGCCTTGCTGCCCAACCCCATCCCGAACCTGTACACCCCGCCGGCGTGGTCGCTCAGCTACGAGCTGATGTTCTACCTGGCGTTCGCCCTGCTGATCCTGCTGCCGCGGCGGCTGGCCCCGTGGGCGCTCGGGGCGTGGGCGGCCTGGATCGGGGTGGCGGCGTGGGCGGTCGGCCCGGTGAACGCGAACACGCACCCGTGGCTGGCCCACGCGATCACCCCGTACGTGTGGGAGTTCCTGCTCGGGTGCGGGGTGGCGTGGGCGGTGCGGGCCGGGTTCACCGGGTACGGCCGGCTGGCCGTTGTTGCCGGCGTCGGCTGGGGGGCGGCGTGGGTGCTGGCGTGTGCCGACCCGAAAAGCCCGACCGCCGTGGCGGCCAACCTGTTCTGGCGGGTGAGCGCGTTCGGCCCGGCGTCCGCGTTGGTGGTGTACGGGCTGGTGGCGATGGAGGTGCGGTCCGGCCGACGGCTGCCGCGGTGGCTGCGGCGGCTGGGCGACGCCTCGTACTCGGTGTACCTGCTGCACGCGCCGGCGTGCGCCGCCGTGTACAGCCTGACCCTGGCGTGGTGGAAGCACACGTTCTTCCCGCACCTGGCATGGCTGGCGGTCCAGATGTTGGTCGGCATCGGCGGCGGGGTGCTGCTGCACCGGCTGGTCGAGGGGCCACTGCTGAACCTGTTCAAGAAGCGACGGGCCGAGCGGCCGACGGGCGATGAGGTGATCGAAGCCCGTTTCCAAAGTATCACGCACACCCCGGATGCCGTCCACACTCCGGACCGCGTTCAGGCTGCTGGTGCAGAGACCACACGGTAGTCGATCACGGGAGACGGGTTTGGAGGCCCGAAGGGCCGGACTCCCTCAGCCCAGGTCGGAGCGAGCCGACAGGCGAGCGCAGGCCTGGGAACGACGATGATTGGGAACAAGCCCCGAAGGGGCGACCTGTCGTAGGTCGCCCCTTCGGGGCTTGGGTACTTGGTGGAATGCTACCCCAGGGCGACGCTCGCCTTCGGCTCACTTGCCCTGGGCTGAGGGAGGCCGGCCCTTCGGGCCTGAAGACGGGGATTGCTGTCGTGCGGAATCGGCACATGGCGTGTGCCGACCACCTTCTCACGCCGAGCGGCGGTCGGACACCTCGGCCGGTACCGCCGGCAGCGTGACCACGAACCGCGCCGGCTGATTCGGCCGCGGCTCGTAGCTCACGTCCCCGCCGTTCTGCTTGGCCAGCCGCCACGCGATCGCCAGCCCGAGGCCGCGGCCCCGCCCGGCGGCCCGCCCGGAGTAGAACGGGTCGAACAGGTGCGGCACCGCCGCCGCGGTCGGCCCGCGGCCGCTGTCCTCCACTACGATCCGCACGGTGGCGAAGTCCACCTCCGCCCGCACCCGCACCCACCCGCCGGGGCCGGCCGCTTCCAGGGCGTTCTTCACCAGGTGGCCGAGGACGGTCCGCAGGTGCGACGCATCCGCCCACGCGCGGGCGGCGGCCCGCGGGCACGGCAGGTCGAGCGTCACCTGCCGCTCGGCGGCCTCGGCGGCGAACTCGGCCTGGATGTCGTTCACCCACGCGGCCGGGCTGACGAACGCCGGCTGCGGCTGCGGCGGGTGAGCGAACTGCCGGCTGCCGTAAAGGATTTCGTGAATCCGCTTGGTGTGGCGGATGATGGTGTCGTACCGGCCCAGCCGGTCCGGTTCGTCCTCGGCCGAGCGGAGCAGTTGGGTGTTGGTGGAGATGACGGCCAGCGGGGTGTTGATCTCGTGCGCCGCCCCGGCCGCGTACTCGGCCAGCGAACTCAGCCGGGCGTCCTTCACCGCCGCGTCGAACTCGGCCCGGCTCTTGGCCAGGGCGACGCTGAGCTGGTCGATCCGCTTTTCCAACTCCGGCACCAGTACCTGCCCGGTCCGCTGCCGCAGCTTCGCCGTCGCGCGAAGCAGGCGGGGGAGCAGTTTCAGGTCCGTCTCGCCGATCTCGTGCGCGTGTGGCGGCAGGGTGGCCGAGCGGGCTTGCTCCAGGAGGAACGGCGCCTGGCCGTCGAGTTCCGGGTCGGCCTCGTGGTAGCCCGGCACCTCGCCGATCACCCGCACAGCCGCGCGGATCACGCGCAGCAGCCCGCGGTGCCCGCCGAGCGCCACCACGTCATCGAGTGGCAGTTCCAGGAACCCGACGGCCATCGTCACCCACGCCGGCAGCCGCCACCGCGGGAACATCTTGCGGGCCGACTTCGCCGACCGCCCCAGGGTGCCGAGCAGCAGCCCGACCGCCCCGGCCGCGTCCGCGGTACACAGGCCGGATACACGGGCTAGTCCCGCACAGATGTGGGCGGCGACGCGGGCGGAATCCGTGCAGACACTTGGAGAGCCGGACGGGTCGAGTTCGAGCAGGGCGGCGGCGGTCTCGCACAGGCCGGGCTGGGTGAGGCCAGCCGGGGTGAGTTCGAACGTGTCGGGGGTCGGGGTCGGCCGGGTGTACCGGAGGAGGTGCAGAACGAACCCCGGGTCGTGGGCCACACGCTCCGGGGTCACGGGGTCGTCGGTGAGCGCGATCAGCGAGGTGGTGGCCGGCCGCAGCCACGGGCGGGCGAGAGCACTCTGGACGCACGCCGTGTCCACGTCCGTACCCTCGTCTTCGGAATCCGTTCGGAGCACCTCACCGCACTACTCCTAACGACACGCGGGGGGTGCCCACTTCACTCAGTCCGCCGAATTTACGGCAACGTCTCAGTTTCGGCGTCTTGTTAACACAACCCTCGCTCGCGCGTCTGGCTAACTATCGGCGTCTTGTTAGCCCGGCGCGGGAGCGAGGGCCACCACACGTCCCTCGCTCCCGCGTCGGGCTAACAAATAACAGGACGCCGGATTTACGCCACCATCGCCGGTTCCATGTCGAGCAGCTTGCACATCTTGTCGATGAGCACCTCGATGTCGAACGGCTTCCGCTCGAAGTCGTCCGCCCCGGCCAGCTTCAGTTCCTGGATCTTGTCCTCCTCCACCATGCCGCTGATGCACACGATGCGGACATCCTCCAGGCTCGGGTCGGACCGCACCCGTTGGCACACCTCCTTGCCGTTGATGTCCGGCAGCATCACGTCCAGCAGCATGATGTCCGGGCGGTACTCCTTCACCATCATGCCGGCGTCGAACCCGTTGGCCGCCACCTTCACCTCGAACCGGCCGTCTTCTTCCAGCAGCTTGGCGGTCGATTCCACCAGGTCCTGGTCGTCGTCCACCAGCAGCACCTTCCGCTTGCCGCTCTCCAGCGCGTCGGTCGGGATGCTGTTGTCCTTCATGAACCGATACAGCTGCTCGCGGGGGATGCGGCGGAACTTGCTGCCGGGCACCCGGAACCCCTTCAACTGGCCGCTGTCGAAGCAGCGGATGATGGTCTGCTGGGAGACCTTGCAGATCTTGGCCGCTTCACCCGTCGTGAACACCGTCTTCATACGTCACATCCTGCCGGCCTCGCCGGCTCGCATGAAGGAAACCCGACCACCCGGATTGCACCGGGCGTGGGCCGGAAACCGTCCGTGGTAAACGGTCACCACGTCCCGAGCCGGTCCGGGTCGTCCGGACGGCGGCACGGGCATCAGGGGCGGACTCGGGCTAACCCCGCTGTCGGCGGTTGGGGAAGTCAGGCAAGTTGTAGAGCCGGAAACCACCCGACGCAAAAATTCTAACCCGCACAGGTTGCCTGTCAACGCGGCGGCCCGCCAATCTCCCGGTCGCCGGAGTCGGGCCACCTCGCCCACTCCCGACAACCGCTCAACCGACCGCACCTTGCCCGCGTTCACCGGCCCCTCCGTCCACCCCACGGTCGTCCGTCGCGAGCACTCCGGCCGGCTGGCCGAATTGCCCCGCCGCCGCGACCCGAACGCCAAGTCGCACGCCCGCGGCATCCGCCGCCGTTCGCCCCGTGTGGGGGTTCCCCGCGGCTTACGGGCGGCTCCATAGCGGCTCATTCCGGATAAAGCAACAGCACTGCCGATCCCGCCGCAACGCCGTGCAGAACCGCCCTTGCCCGGGTTCTGCCCCCGGCCCGGAAACCCCCAAGCCGTTGGTGTGCCTGACCGGGGCGAGTCCCCACGTGGGGCGAGATTGCATCTTGCCACGGCAAGTTGGAAACTTGCCCCACCGGGTCACCTCTTCGCCGCGGTGTTCAGCAGCAGCGGGGTGATCTTGCCGATCGGCTTCTTGTCCGGCAGGGCGATCTCGCACGCCGGCCCGGTGTCCGCCACGATCTGCTTCGCCAGGTACTCATTCAGAGGGGCCAGAACGCTGAAGTGGTTGCCGCCGATCAGCCCGTAGAACAGCACGTGGTCGTTCTTCGCGGTGATCAGGTTGGTCGCGTTCATCCGCATCAAACTGTCCATGTTCCCCTGCTCCTGCCCTTCGATCACCAGGGTGCGGCAGCGGACGCCGCTCAGCCAGTGGCTGGGCGACCGCAGTTTGACGGCGTACTCGTCGTTCAGGTCGAACGGGCAGTACTGCGGGCCGTACCCGGCCACGTCGTCCACCGGGCCGAAGCTGAACACCCCGCGGAAGTCGGCCCCGGTCTCGGCCACCAGCAGGGCCAGGGTGCCGCCGGTGCTGTGCCCGCCCAGGTAGACCCGCTTCGGATCGACGTGCGGCTGGTCGGCCAGGAACTTCTTCGCCGCCAGCACGTCGTCCACCTCGCCGAAGTACCCCTCCCGCCGGCCGGGGTTCATGTTCCCGCCCCGCAGCGACGGGAACATCATGACGACGCCGGCCTGGCGGTACTGGGCGGCGGTCTGGTCGTTGTCCGCCGGCGCCTTGCTCCACACGTCGTCGATGCTGTTGCAGTCCCCGCCGGTGATCCAGATGATCGCCGGCCGCTTCTGCCCGTCCTTCGGGTCGGGGGTGAGGTACGCGGCCAGGTCGCCCGCCGGGCTGGTGTACTTCACCAGTTGGAACACCGATTTCGGCGGGGCGTCCGGCGCCTTCCGCCCGCCCATCACGCGGGCGGCGGGCACCACCTTGTGCCCGCGGCGGGCGGCGAGCAGCGGGTTCTCCCCGTTCGCCGGGTCGGCCCGGCCCGGGGTCACGCCAGGTTTAACCTGAGCCACAGACGAGAAGGTGACGACGGTTGGGGCGAACGGGTTGCACCCGACCAACCCGACGCCCGCCGCCAGAAGCACGCCCACGACCGCAACCGACCGCATCATGACGACCCCTCTTGGAGATAAAACAGTAGCACGGCCAGGTCGGCCGGGGTGATGCCGCTCACCCGGCTCGCCTGCCCGATGTTCGCCGGCCGAACCTTCGCCAACTTCTGCTTCGCCTCGGCCCGCATCTGGGGCACGGCGGCGTAGTCGAACGTGTCCGGAATCCGCCGCCCCTCCATCTTGCGGAACCGCTCCACGTCCCGCGCCTGGATGTCGATGTACCCGCTGTACTTGGCTTCCAGCACCACCTGTTCGACCACGTCCGCGCGGTCCGCCCAGGCTGTAAGGGCCGGCCCGCGGCCGACCACCTCGTCCCACGTCGTCTCGGTGCGGCGGAGCCACGTCGCCAGGGTGTCCCCGTCCGACTTCATCGTGCCGAGTTGCCCCTGCAACTCCTCGATCCCCCGCTCCTTCACCTGGAACCGCCGCCACGCCGCGTCCCCCACGCTGCCGATCTTGCGGCCGAGCGGGGTGAGCCGGCGGTCGGCGTTGTCGTGTCGCAGGAGTAGCCGGTACTCGGCCCGGCTGGTGAACATGCGGTAGGGTTCGTCCACGCCCTTCGTCACCAGGTCGTCGATGAGTACGCCGATGTATGCCTGGGCGCGGTCGAGCACCAGCGGCGGCTCGCCCTTCAGCTTGAGCGCCGCGTTCAGCCCGGCCATCAGCCCCTGCGCCCCGGCCTCCTCGTACCCGGTGGTGCCGTTGATCTGCCCGGCGAAGTACAGCCCGGCCACCGGCTTGGTTTCGAGCGTCGGGTGAAGCTGCGTCGGCGGGGCGAAGTCGTACTCGACGGCGTACCCCCACCGCATCACCTCGGCGTTCTCCAGACCGGGGATCAGCTTGAGCATCGCCGCCTGCACGTCCTTCGGCAGGCTGGTGCTGATGCCGTTGACGTAGTACTCGCGGGTGGTCAGCCCTTCCGGTTCGAGGAACAGTTGATGCGATTGCTTCTCGGCGAACCGTACCACCTTGTCCTCGATGCTCGGGCAGTACCGCGGGCCGCCGCCCTTGATCTGCCCCGTATACATGGGCGCGCGGTGCAGGTTCGCCCGGATCAGATCATGGACGGCCTGCGTCGTCTCGGTGACGTGGCAGACGAGCTGCGGGACGGTGATCTTGTCGGTGGCGAAGCTGAACGGCCGCGGCGGGTCGTCGCCGCGGGACTCGTCCAGCTTGGAGAAGTCGATGGTGCGGCCGTTCAGCCGGCACGGGGTGCCGGTCTTGAACCGCTCCAGGGTGAACCCGCACGCAGCCAGGGAATCGCTCATCCCCTCGGCGGCGGAATCGCCGGCCCGCCCGCCGGTCGTCTTCGCCTCGCCGGTGTGCATCACCGCCTTCAGGAACGTGCCCGTCGTGAGGATGACCGCCGGGGCCAGGTAGCGGGTGTCCCCGCGGGCGACCACTCCGAGTACTCGCGCTGCGAAGCCGCTAGCGGCTTCCAGCAGCAGCCCTTCGACCAGTTCTTGCCGCAGGGTCAGCCCCGGCTGGTCCTCCACCCACCCCTTCATGGTGTTCTGGTACAGCTTCTTGTCGCACTGCGCCCGCGGGCTGTGCATGGCCGGGCCTTTGCTCGCGTTCAGCATCTTGAACATGATGCCGCTCGCGTCGGTACACCGGCCCATCACCCCGCCCAGGGCGTCGATCTCGCGGACGATCTGCCCCTTCGCCACCCCGCCGATGGCCGGGTTGCAGCTCATCTGCCCGACGGCGTCGGCGTTCATGGTCAGCAGGCACGTCTTCATGCCGAGCCGTGCCGCGGCCATCGCCGCCTCCGTCCCGGCGTGCCCGGCCCCGACCACGATCACGTCGAATTCAAATGTCAGCATGCTCACGGACCTTCGTACTCCCGGTGCGTTGACACTCCCCCTACACCGATGATACCGTTTCCACATGGAAGAAACCCACCCGCCGGCCGCCCGCTCGTCGCTCGTGAAGCCGCTGCTGGCCGTTCTGGTGCTGGCCGCCGGAGTGGTGGCCGTCTGGTACTTCTTCCTCCGGGCGGTCGAACCCGTCACACAACCGACCCAGGCCGAACCCCGCGATGCCCCCACCCCGGACCCGCGACTCGCCTATCAAACACCGTTCCTGAACACCCGGCCGGACGTGAAGTACGTGGGCGACGCCGCCTGCACCGCGTGCCATCGCCAGATCTCGGACAGCTATCACCACCACCCGATGGGGCGGTCGGCGGCGGTCGGGGCGGAGGTGACGCTCAGCCCGACCGAGGCCGGGAAGCCGAACACGTTCCGCCTCGACCCATACTTGCTGGAGGTGCTGACCGACGGCGGGAAGGTGCGGCACCGCATCTCGGCAGACACGCCGGCCGGCAAGCTGGTTCACGACATGCCGGTGGACGTGGTGATCGGGTCGGGCACCCGCGGCAAGTCGTACCTGACGGTGGAGCACGGGTCGGTGTGGCAGTCGCCGGTCAGCTGGTTCACCGACGACGCGAAGTGGAACATCTCGCCCGGGTTCGTGCTCGGCACCGGCGGGCGGCGGGCGATCGTGGCCGACTGCCTGTTCTGCCACGTCAACCATACCGACCCGGTCCGCAGCTCGACCAACCTGTACAAGCAGGCGGTGGTCGGCCCGGCGAGCATCGGGTGCGAGCGGTGCCACGGGCCGGGCGAGTTGCACGCCCGCAAGCAGGCGGACACGCCCACCGGCGGCGCGAGCGACGACACCATCGTGAACCCGAAGCGGCTGACGGGCGAACTGCAGATGGACATCTGCCGGCAGTGCCACCTCCAGGGCGAGCAGCGGATCGCCCGCCGCGGGCGGGAGTTCTCCGAGTTCCGGCCGGGGATGCCGCTCGACCTGTTCATGAGCGTGTTCGTGCGGCGGCCGGACCTGGCGGACACGTCGCGGTCGGTCGGCCAGTTCGAGCAGATGGAGCGGAGCACCTGCTTCACGAAGGCCGGCGGGGCGATGACCTGCACCACCTGCCACGACCCGCACGCCACCCCGGACCCGACGAACAAGGCGGCGTTCTACAACGGCAAGTGCAACACCTGTCACGCCTCCCGCGGGTGTACCGAGCAGCAACCGGCGCGGCAGGCGAAGAACGACAGTTGCATCGCCTGCCACATGCCGCGGAAGGACAGCACCAGCATCGCCCACGCCGCCGTCACCGATCACACCATCTCGCGGCGGGCGAACCAGCCGCCCCCCCGCCCGGCGGGTTCGCCCGCCGGCAACCTGCCGATCGTCCCGTACCGCAAACCGCACCCGCATGTGCCGGCCGACGAGTTCGACCGCGACTACGGCATCGCCCTCACCAAGCAGATGGCGAAGCTGCCGCCGAACGCGGCCGACAAAGCGGCCGCCGGGCAGGAGGCGATGACCAAGCTGCGGCTGGCGACCACCCGGTTCCCGGCGGACGGCACGGCCTGGCTGCACCTGGCGATTTCGGCCAGCACGTTCCGCCAATCGGCCGTCATGCTCGACGCCGTCCGCAAGGCGTCCGAGTTGCAGCCCGACTCCGAGACCATCCTCTCGACCCGCTTCGGCGCCGAGATGGTGCAGCAGGAGTACGGGGCGGCGCTCCAGCTGACGGACAAGCTGATCGCCCTGAACCCGGCGGCGGTCGAGTACCGGCAGATGCGGGCGACGGTGTTCATCGTCGGCCGCGAGTGGGCGAAGGCGGAGGAGGCGAGCCGGGACGCGATCGCCGTGAACGCGCTGTCGGCCGAGGCGCACATGCTGCGGGCGATGGCCCTCCGCGGGTTGAACCGCCACGACGAGTCGCACAAGGAGAAGGAGATCGCGTTCGCCCTGGAAACGGACCCGGGGGTCCGCAAGCAATTCGAGACGTGGCTCCAGCCGGGCCGGTGACGCCGACACGCTTGGGAAAAGCGCCATCCACTGGATTCCTTGCGCCGGTTGTGCCGATTAAATCGGGGAATCCGCCCCCGGAGGATCGGCCATGCGGCGACTACTGGCGTCGGTCGGTTTCGTCAGTCTCCACACCCTCGCCGCACTCGCCCAAACCCCCGGTTCCCCGCAACAGCCGATCCCGCCCGAACCCGGCCGCTTGCCGGCGAACCTGACCGCCAGAACCCAACAGCAGTCACAAGCGACGACCCAGATGGACGGGCTGCCGCGGCCCGACCCCGGCCTACGGCTGCCGCAGCCGGAGAAGCTGGCGACCATCGACGCCAACGGGCTGACCGCCCGCCGCGGGGCCGGCCAGGACCGCTGGCAGATCGCCCACGGACTCAAGACGGTGCGGGAGTTCGGCGGCTCGCAGACCGAGGCCGAGGAGTTCGTGCGGCTGCTGCGGGAGCTGAAGCCGACCGAGTGGGGGACGATCGGCACCGACCGGGTGGTGGTGGAGTACGGGCTGAACCGCTCGATGATGGACGGGGTGCCGGTGGACCGGGCGACGGCCCCGGCGTTCACCCCGAAGACGTGCGTGTTCATCGACCTGCGGTCGGCGCGGGTGGAGACCGTCCGCGGGGTGTGGGTGCTGCGGGACGACGAGAACATCCTGCTCAACTTCGGCAAGAGCCAGGCGGACGCCGACCAGGCGATCGGCGTCATCCGCAAGTACGGGTTCAACCGCATCGCCCAGGTGGGGCCGACGACCGGCGGGGCGACGGTGCTGTTCGCCCAGCCGGAGACGGCGAGCGTGCGGCCGAAGGCGACCGGCGGGCTGGCCGAGCTGAACCGCCAGTACCAGGAGCAGAAACTGGCCCGCACCGGGCTGGAGGTGCCGACGACGACCGGGGCGGGCGGCGGGGAGAAGTTCGCCATTGACCCGAAGGCGTGCGAGATCCGGCGGGACAAGGGCGGGCACTGGGTGCTGGCGCACGGCACCGAGGTGCTGGCCAACTTCGGGGCGAGCGAGTGGTCCGCCCGCGACGCGCTCAAGCTGGTGCAGGAGCAGCGGTTCACCGAGTTCTGCCGGTTCAACGCCGACGTCACGTTCTTCCTGGTGAACGGCCAGCCGCCCACCCGCGTGCCGTTCGCCGTGAGTGCGGTGCGGTTCGACACCGGCACGCTGGCGGTGAAAGCGGGGTCGAACGGCAAGTTCGGGGTGTACGAGGGGATGGGCCGGCTGCTGTTCACCTGCGACACGGACAAGGAGGCGAAGGCGCTGGTGGCGACCATGCAGCACTACGGGTTCGACACCACCTGCCAGATGGGGCTGTCGTCGAAGTCGTCGCTGCGGTTCCTGGCGAAGACCGGAAGGTAAGTCTTCCGTGTCACCGGCCGGCGGCCCCCGGTAGGTTTTTTCTTCGTGGCACCGGCGGGCCGCCGGTGATTCCACCCCACCGGCGGGCCGCCGGTGCCACGGAAGAAATGAAGACACCAGCGGGCCGCCGGTGCCACGAAAAGAAAACACTCACGGCTCCACCGACTCGCCGCCCTCCCCGACCTTCGCCACCCGCACCGTCGGGTACAACGGCCCGCCCTCGATCGGGTGTCCGGCCAACACCACCACCCGCTCGCCGGTCGCCACCGTGCCGGCGGCGAACGCATCCTTTACCGCCGTCGTCATCCGGTCCCCGCCCGCCCCGGCCGGGGTCATCCGCACCGGGGTGACGCCCCAGTCCAGAGCCAGCCGCTGCAACACCGCGTCGGTCGGGGCGACCGCCACCACCCGCGCCCACGGCCGGTGCCGCGTCACCAGCCGGGCGGTGCGGCCGGTGAGGGTGGGGATGACCACCGCGGCGGCGCCAACCTCGTCGGCCAGCGAACACGCCACCACCGCCAGCGGGTCATCCACCCCGCGGTCCGGGCGGGCGCAGTCCTGCCCGCTCTCGATGCCCGACTCCCGCAGGTGCGTCTCCGTCTCCACCGCGATGCGGGCCATGCACGCCACCGCCTCCACCGGGTACTTGCCCACCGCCGTCTCGCCGGACAGCATCACCGCGTCGGTGCCGTCGAAAATGGCGTTGGCCACGTCGCTCGCCTCGGCCCGCGTCGGCCGCGGGTTCTCCCGCATCGAGTCGAGCATGTCCGTGGCGGTGATGACCGGCTTGCCCGCCGCCCGGCATTCGGCGATCAGCACCTTCTGCACGGTCGGCACCCGTTCGAGCGGGATTTCCACCCCCAGATCGCCGCGGGCCACCATCACCCCGTCGAACGCGTGGACGATCTCCACCGCCCGTGCCACCGCCTCCGGCCGTTCCACCTTGGCGATCACCGGCGCCGTCAGTCCGACTGCCGCCATCGCCGCCCGCACTTCGTTCGCCGCCTCCGGCCCGCGGACGAACGACACCGCCACCCAGTCCACCCCGGCTCGCGCGGCGACGGCGAGGGCCGCTCGGTCGCGGTCGGTGACGGCGGCGATGCCTAGCGGGGTGTCCGGCAGGTTCAGCCCCTTGTTCGGCTGGAGGGTGCCGCCGTCCGTCACCCGCGCCGTCAGCCGCCCGCCGTCCGCCGTCCCCGCTTCGAGTTGCAGCCGGCCGTCGTCCAATAGCATCCGCTGCCCCGGTCGCACGTCCGCCAGCACCTCCGGCTCGGTGAGTACCAGGTCGTCGGCGTGAACCGGCTGGGCGGACAGGCTGAACCCGACCGTGTCCCCGTTGGTCAGGGTGCGCGCCGCCGGAATCTTCACTCGCAGCTTCGGCCCCGGCAGGTCAGCCAGCACCGCGGCGAACTTGCCCGCCCGCTTCGCCGCCTCGCGGAACCGGGCGATGCGGCCGAGGTGGTCGTCGGGGGTGCCGTGCGAGAAGTTGATGCGGGCCACGTCCACCCCGGCCCGCAGGACGGCGGCGAGTACGTCCGGCGGGTCGGTGGCCGGGCCGAGGGTGGCGACGATCTTCGTCCGCCGACGGTGGGAAGACATGCGGCAGCCACTCCGGGGGTAGTCCCGGAGTGGTGTACGCTCCGCGACGAGGAGTTCAACTCACCCGACGCTCGCCGGCTCCGCCGCCGGCTCGGGCTGTGGCGCCGGCCGCGACTTCAGCGCCGCCGCCAGCCCGGCCGCGTGGAACCAGCCGGTACTCACGGCGGTCAGCCCGAGCAGCACCCCGAACAGCATCTGCGGGCTGCCGGTGGTGGCTTGCAGCGGCGCCGCCAGCAGCGGCACCAGCACCCCGCCGAGTGCGCCCAACAGGCCGACCAGCCCGCCCACCGCCCCCACGTCGTTCGGGAACGCCTCGGGGATCATCTTGTACACGCTCGCCTTGCCCACCCCCATACCGACGCCCAGCACGAACAGGGCGGCGGTGAACCCCCACACGCCGACGCCGGGGAAGAACGTGAGTACCCCGCCGGACACGATCATGCTCCAGAACACCGCCGCCATCACCCCGCGGGCGCCGAGCTTGTCCGACAGGTACCCGCCGAGCGGCCGCAGCAGCGACGCCGGGAACACGAAGCACACGGCGGCGAGGAACCCGACCCACGCCACCATCGCGTTCCGCTCGGTCTCCATGTCCAGGTTCAGGCTGAGCTGGGCGGCCAACTCGCGGCCGTAGTTCGCCACGTAGTAGCTAGGCAGCAGCCCGGACAGCGCCACATACGCCCCGAACACCACCACATAGTGCAGGCTGAACTCCCACACCTGCGGCTTGACGAGCGGCCGCACCACCTCGGCGAACGACTTCGATTTGGCCGGGGTGCGGTCCGGGGTCGGGGCGAGGAGCCACACCGCCGCCGCCATCAGCACCAACAGCCCGGCGTACACCACCGGGATGAACCGCCACCCGCCGGGGATGACGCCGCCGAAGAACCCGGCCGCCGGCACCAGGGCGATGAGCGCCGGGCCGAACAGCTTGGTCACGCTCGCCCCCACGTTGCCCGCCCCGAACACCCCGAGCGCCAGCCCCTGCCGGTCCTTCGGGAACCACGCCGCGTTCCACGCGATGCCGACGCTGAACGAGTTGCCGGCCAGCCCGAACAGCCCGGCCAGCACCAACAGGTGCCAGTATTCGGTGGCCTGACTCACGAGCAGCGTGGGGATGACGGGCAGCAGCAGCAGCAGCGTCATCACCTTCCGCCCGCCGAACTTGTCTGCCCACACGCCGAAGTGGAACCGCAGCAGCGACCCGGCCAGGATGGCGGTGAGGGTGAGGTTGTACAGTTGACCGTCGCTCAGCCCGAACTCGCCGCGGAACTTCACCGCCAGCATGCCGAACATCAGCCACACGGCGAACAGCAGGGTGAACGCGGCGGTGGACAGCCACAGCACCCGCTGCCGCGGGCCGACCGGGTCGGTGTCGATGCCCTCGCTCATACCACCTCCAGGGGACGACGGGACGAAGTAGCCCGCTCACGCCGTGAGCGGAAAGCAGCGACGGCCCACGGCGTGGGCCGGCTACATCGCGGCCACCGGAGAGGGGGCGGCCTTGAGGAGGAGAGACGCCAGCTTGCCGCGGCACGACCCGCACCCGGTGCCGGCCCCGGTGGTCGCGGCGATGTCTTGCAGGGTGCGGCACCCGCCGCGGACGGCGGCGGCGAGTTGTTGCTCGTTCACCTGGTGGCAGTGGCACACCATGCCGTCGGCCAGGTCGGACCCGCGGTCCACGGAGGCGAACAGGTCGAGCCGGTTGGCCGGCAGCGGGTCGCCGCGGTCGTACCGCTGGATCAGCCCCGGCGCGGCGGACGCGTCGCCCACCAGCACCGCCCCGGCCAGCCGGCCGTCGCGGATGACCAGCTTGCGGTACACCCCCCGCCGCTCCTCGATCACCTGAATCACCTCGTCGTCGGCCTGCCGCGGGTCGATGTCGCCCAGGCTCGCCACCTCCACCCCGGCCACTTTCAGCCGCGTGTGGACCTTCGACCCGCGGTAACGAGACGGGGTGGCCGGGTCGCACAGCACGTCGGCCAGCACCCCGCACTGCTCGTACACCGGCTGCACCGTGCCGTAGGTGCGGCCGTCGTGCTCGACGCACTCGCCGACCGCGAACAGGCCGTGGACGAGGGTTTCGAGCCGGTCGTTCACCTGGATGCCGGCGTTGGTCGGCACGTCCGCGTCCTTCGCCAGCTCCGTTCGCGGGCGGACCCCGCTGGCGAACACCACCAGGTCGGCCGGCAGCACGTCGCCCCCGCCGAGCGCCACCCCCTCGGCCCGCGTCTTCCCGAGAACCGCTTTCGTGGTGGCCGACGTGCGGACGCTGATACCCAGCGCCTCGATCGCCCGCCGCAGCATCGCCCCGCCGGTGCGGTCCACCTGTCGGTTCATCAGCGTGTCGAACAGGTGGAGTAGGGTGACATGCATTCCCAAGTCGGCCAGCCCCTTCGCCGCCTCCAGCCCGAGCAGCCCGCCGCCCACCACCACCGCCGGCCGGTCCGGGCGGGCGACCGCCCGCATCCGCCCCACGTCCGCCGCCGTGCGGTACACCGCCACCCCGTCTTTGAACGTGCCGTCGGACTTCCGCAGGCCATCCACCCGCGGCACCCGCGGTTCGCTGCCGGTGGCGAACACCAGCTTGTCGAAGTAGAACTCGCGGCCGTCGGCGGTCCACAGCCGGTGGGCGGCGGGCGACACGCGGACGACCGGGGTGCCGGCGTGCAGGGCGATGCCGCGGTCGGCGTACCAGCCGGCGGTCTTCAGGGTGATGTCGTCCACCGCCCCGCCGAGCAGCACGCGGTTGAGCAGGATGCGGTTGTAGCACCCGTGCGGCTCCTCGCCGAACACGCTCACAGCGTACCGCTTCAGGGCGTCGCGGCGGAGTAGGTCGTCCACCAGCCGCCCGGCGGCCATACCGTTGCCGACGATCGCTAGCTGCTCGCGAGACAAGAACTCCCCTCCACAGTTCGCCCGACTGTCATTGGTTCCGGCCGGATGGGGGGACCCCTCTCCGGAACCATCCCCATTCGGCCGGACGAAACTACGTCAGACCAATTCAGCCATCCGCACCGCGGCAATCCGAACCGCCGCCAGTTTGAACTCCGGCATCCGGCTGGTCGGGTCGAGTGATGCTTGCGTGAGCAGGTTGGCCGCCGCCCGCCCGCCCCAGTGGAACGGGGCGAACAGCGTGTCCGGGCGGATGCCTGACCAGATGTCGGCGGCGAACTCGACGCTCGCCCGGCGGCTCTGCACCGTCACCAGCGAGTTACTCTCGATGCCCCAGCGGGCCGCCAACTCGGGATGGAGCTGCACCCGCGGGGCGGGCTTCGCGCCGGTCAACTTGCTCACGCGGCGAGTCTGCGCGCCGGAGTTGTAGTGCTCCTGGTAGCGGCCGGTGGTGAAGTACAGCGGATACTCGTGGTCCGGTTCTTCCCCCCCAGGTCGGTGTTCGACCGGATGAAACTTCGCCTTGCCGTCCGGGTGGTGGAACCGCTCGGCGAACAGCCGTGGGGTGCCGGGGTGGTCTTCCGACGGGCACGGCCAGAACACGCCTTGCTCGGCGTCGATGCGAGCGTAAGTGATGCCGCTATAGTCCGCAGTGCCGCCGGCGGTGGCTTGCCGGAACTCGTCGAACACCGCTTCCTCCGAATCGAACGTGAACTTATCACCGCACCCGAGGCGGCCGGCCAGTTCCTTCAAGATGTCCAAATCCGACAGCACCCCCGGCGGCGGGGCGAACGCCCGGCGACGGCGGATGACCCGGCCCTCCAGATTCGTCAGCGTGCCGTCTTCCTCCGCCCACTGCGTGACCGGCAGAACCACGTCCGCGAGTTCGGCCGTCTCGTTCACGAACGGGTCGCACACGGCCAGGAAGTCGAGCGACTTCAGCCGGTCGATGATCCGCCCGGCATCGGGGGACGCCACCGCCACGTTCGACCCCATCACCAGCAGCCCGCGGATGCCGTCCGGTTGCCCCAGCGAGTCGAGCAGTTCAAACGCGCTGTGGCCCTTGCGGGGCAGGCTGGCCGGATCGACGCCCCACACCCTCGCCACCTGCTCGCGGTGGGCGTCGTTCTCGATCAGCCGGTAGCCGGGAAGCTGGTCGGCCTTCTGCCCGTGTTCCCGCCCGCCCTGGCCGTTCCCCTGCCCGGTCAGGCAGCCGTACCCGCCGCCGACCTTGCCCACCTGCCCGAGCGCGAGCATCAGGTTGATGAACGCGAGGACGGTATCGACGCCCTTGCTCTGCTGCTCCGGCCCGCGGCCGGTGAGGGTCATCGCCGGTGTGCCCGTCGCCAGCCACCGCGCCGCCTGCCGCACCGCCGCCTCCGGCACGCCGGTCAGCCGCTCGGTCTCGGCCGGGTGGTAGGTCAGCACCGTGCGGCGGACAGCGTCGAACCCGGCGGTGCGGGTGCGGATGAACTCGGCGTCGAGCAGCCGCTCTTCGACGGCCACGAACATCAGGCTGTTCGCCAGGGTCAGATCGGAGCCGGGGGTGTTGGCGAAGTGCAGGTCGGCGGCGCGGGCGGTGGGCGTGCGGCGGGGGTCGATGACGATCAGCCGGCCGCCGTTCGCCCTCTGCCGCTCGAACCACTGGGCGATGGGCGGGAGGGTGTCGAACGGGTTCGACCCGGCCACCAGCAGGGTGCGTGACAGGGCGATGTCACTGACCGGGAACGGCAGCCCGCGGTCGATGCCGAACGCCTTGTTCCCGGCCCCGGCCGCGCTGGACATGCAGTACCGGCCGTTGTAGTCGACGTGCGGGGTGCGGAGGGCGACGCGGGCGAACTTGCCGAGCAGGTACGCCTTTTCGTTGGTCAGCGCGCCGGAGCCGAACAGCCCGACGGCGTCGAGGCCGTGGTCCCGCTGAATCTGCCGGAACTTGTCGGCGATCAGGTCGAGTGCGGATTCCCAGCTCGCCGGCTTCAGCGCGCCGCCGGTGCGGACGAGTGGAGTGAGCAGCCGGTCCGGGGTGTTCAGCAACTCGCCCGCCGACCACCCCTTGATGCACAGCTTGCCGGCGTTCACAGGGAACGCCTCGTCGCCGGCCACGGTGACTGACAGCGGGCTGTCACCGCCCAGCACGGTGCCGCACTGGAACGCGCAGTACGGGCAGTGCGTGCGGGTGGTCGGTAGTGGCAGGGCGGCGGTCACGCCGGCACCCCCACCCGCACGGCCCCGTCGGTCACCTGCACCGGGTAGGTGGCCACATCGCACACGTTGTGCTGGTCGCACTCGCCGGTGCCGGCGTGGAAGCGGAAGGCGTGGTACGGGCACACCACCTGCTCACCGGCCAGCATGCCGTCGGCCAGCGGCCCGCCCTTGTGCGGGCAACGGCCGGCGACGGCGAACACCTTGCCGGCCCGTGTGCGGAACACGGCGATCGAATGCCCGCCGACGTTGAACGGCCGGCCCAATCCGACCGGCAGATCGGCCAGAGCGCACACGAGTACGAACTGCACCGCGGGGGTGAGAGCGACGGTCATGGCGCACAGTCTCCCAGGCCGGACGCGGGGCCGGTCGTAGGTCCGGCTGTGCCGGACGCGGTGGGTGTCCGGCACAGCCGGACCTACGGGGGTGTCAGGCCAGCATCGGCAGCGGCACCCGGCGTTCGCCCTCGAACTGGCCGGCGAACGCGGGCTTGTCCCGCTCCAGCCACGGGTCCACATACGCCGCGGCCGTCTTCTCCACCTCGGCGTCGAGCTGCTCGCCGATGCCGAGTGCGTCGTTCACCAGGATGTCTTTCAGCCGGTCGAGGCCGATGCGGGGGGCGAAGTCGTAGGTGCGTTCCAGCCACTTGGCGTTGTCGCGGTAGTAGATGAGGAACCGGCCGATGATCCGCATCGCCTCGTCCTGCGTCTTCACCCGGCACAGCACATCCGACTTGCGAACGTGCGCCCCCGCAGCGCCTCCGACGCTGATCTCCCACTCGCCGCCCTCGGTGGCGATGATGCCCACGTCCTTCACCGTGCTCTCGGCACAGTTCCGCGGGCACCCGCTCACGCCCAGCTTCACCTTCGCCGGGAACTCGAACCCCTGATACCGCTTCTCCAGCGCGATCCCCAGCGCTGTACTGTCGTTCGTCCCGTACCGGCAGAACTCGCTGCCCACGCACGTCTTCACCGTGCGGAGGGCCTTCGTGTACGCATGACCGCTCGGCATCCCCAGGTCGGCCCACACCTTCGGCAAGTCTTCTTTCGTAATGCCGAGCAGGTCGATGCGCTGCCCGCCGGTCACCTTCACCATCCGCACGGCGTACTTCTTGGCGACTTCGCCGATCTTGATCAGGTCGTCGGCCGTCGTCACCCCGCCGTACATCCGCGGGATGACGCTGAACGTGCCGTCGTTCTGGATGTTGGCGTGGACGCGGTCGTTGATGAACCGGGCGTCGCGTTCGTCGATGTACTCGATGCCCCACAGCCCTTTGAGCATCGACGCCAGGCCGTTCTTGCTCTTCTCGTCCTCGCCGGTGCCCAACTCCCTCAGCACCGCCGACACGCTCTTCAGCCCGCGCTTCTTCACCTCCGTCACCAGCGTCGGCTTGTCCAGCGGCACAGCGGCGACGTACCAGCCCTCCGAAGGGTCGGCCTTCACCCCGCCGGCCACCGCCTCGATCAGCCCCTTCACCAGCTGCTTGCAACTGCCGCAGCCGGTGCCGGCACGGGTGGCCTTGCCGACCGCCGGCACCGTACACTTTCCGGCTTTGATCGCCGCGACGATGGTGCCTTTGCACACCCCGTTGCAGTCGCACACCTGATGGGAGTCGGGCAGGTCGGCGAGCGACGTTTCCTTGCCGGCGGAGTTGGCGGAGAAGAACAGTTCGAGCCGGCGCTGTGGGACGGGGGCGTCGGCCTGGAACATCCGCATCAGGTCGTCGGCCGGGCCGAGGTCGCCGAGCAGACAGGCGGCGCTCAGTCGGCCGTCGCGGACGATCGCCTTCCAGTACACGTTGCGGGCCGGCTCGCTGAACTGCACCACCTCGTCCGTCGGCTTCACGTCCGAAATGCGGCCCATGCTCGCCAGTTCGACGCCCATCACTTTCAACTTGGTGGCGATCTTCGAGCCGGTGTACGCCGCTGTCGTGTCCTCTCCGGACAACGCCTTCGCCAGCACCTTCGTCTGCTCCCACAGCGGGGCGACGAGGCCGTAGATCATGCCGCGGTGTTGCACGCACTCGCCGACGGCGAACACGGCCGGGTCGCTGGTGCGGAGCTGGTCGTCCACCACGATGGCCCGCTCGCAGGCGAGGCCGCACTCCTTCGCCAGATCGACGTTCGGCCGGATGCCGGCGCTGATCACCACCATGTCGGCCGCGACTTCGGAACCGTCCGCGAACTTCACGCCGGTCACGCTAGTGTGCCCGGTCAGTTCCTTCGTGCTGGCCCCGGTCTTCGCCGTGATGCCCAGGTTGGCAATCGTGTCGCCGAGCACCTTCCCGCCGGCCTCGTCCAGTTGGACGCTCATCAGCCACGGAGCCATCTCGACGACCGTGACGGCCACGTCGTGCGTCATCAGCCCCTTGGCCGCTTCGAGGCCGAGCAACCCGCCGCCGATGACGACCGCACTTTTGCAGTTCTGCGCGTAGTCGGCGATGTGCCGGCAGTCGTCGAGCGTGCGGAAGACGAACACGCCGTGCAGCGTGGTGCCGGGGATGGGTGGCACGAACGGTTTGCTGCCGGTGGCGAGGACGAGGTAGTCGTACTCGACGCACAGCTCGCCCGCCCACACGGTCTTCGTTTCACGATCAATCCGCGTGACCCGCTGGCCGGCGTGCAGGGTGATGCCGTTCTCGGCGTACCAGCCGAGCGGGTTGAGGAAGATCTCTTTCGCGTCCTGCGTGCCGTTCAGCACGTTCGACAGGAGGATGCGGTTGTAGTTGCCGTACGGCTCGTCGCCGAACACGGTGACGTCGAAGCGGTCCGGATCGGCGGCGAGCAGGTCTTCGAGGAACCGCGCGCCGGCCATGCCGTTGCCGATGACGACGAGCTTCGGCTTGTACGGGTGCAGCGGGCGGATCATGCCGAGACTCCGGTTTGGGCGGCGACGAGGCCGAGGAGCCGTTCCCGGTACCGCACCACCTCGCCGATCACCACCACCGCCGGGCCGACCACCCCGGCCGCGACGTCGGCGATGGCAGCCAGCTCGGCGGTGACGACCACCTGTTCCGGCAGCGAGCCGGACTGGATGACGGCGGCGGGGGTGCCGGGGGGTAAACCGGCACTCTCCAGCCGCCGGGCGATGGCGGCGAGGTGCCGCACCGCCATGTAGAAGACCACCACGGGAAGCCGGGCGAGCGCCTCCCAGTCGTGGGTGCAGTCGTCGGAGTCGGGGTCGTGGTGCCCGGTGGCGAGGACGACGGCCGGGCCGACACTTCGATGAGTCAGCGGAATCTTCGCCGCGGCCAGGGCGCCGACCGCGGCGGTCACGCCAGGCACAATTTCGAACGGGATGCCGGCGGCGGCCAGCACCTCGGCCTCCTCCCCGCCGCGGCCGAACACGCACGGGTCGCCGCACTTCAGCCGGCACACCGACTTGCCCTGCCGGGCCAGCCGCACGAACGCGTCGTTGATGCTCTCCTGCTTGGTGCTACCGACGCAGTAGCCCCGCTTGCCGACGTGCAGTTGTTCGGCGTCCGGGCGGGCTTCGGCCAGCAGCTCGGGGGCGATCAACGCGTCGGTGAGGACGACATCGGCGGACTGTAGAACCCGTAGGCCACGAACGGTGATGAGGTCGGCCGACCCCGGCCCGGCCCCGACGAGATACACCATACCCGGAACCACATGCCCCACGGCCACCCCCCGATCGGCCAAAGCGAGAAATGGAATGCTCAAAATGGGCCAGAGCAGTCGGTGTGCCGAAGATGGGGTTGGCACGAAAAACGTGTTGCCGGCCTTGATTTTGTTAGGTTTCGATGTGGTTCGCAGTCGTCCGTCACTCATCGCTCGATGCCCGCGGAGGTGGCACACACCGGGGAGTTCTGCCCGCTCCCCCCGCATACCGTGGCCACCTCAGGGATTCGATCCCCGGAAAATGAGCCCACGAAGGAAGCAGGCAAGAGGTGTCGAGCCGGGACATTCCGCGCAATCCGCGGCGGGCCGGCCCGCCGGCTGCTTACCATTCCGTGTCGGCGTCCGCCGGGCGAGGCACCTCCTGCGCCCGGCGGGTACCCCCGCCGACCGACCGCCCGGGGTGTCGTTCACCCCCGGTGCGGTTCGTTATCCCAACTCACCTCTCCGGCCGCCGCCATCATCTGAAGCGTCCGACTTCCGGGCGCCTGAGCCGATTTCTCGCCTCGAAGGTTCCCGCAGCCGTTCCTTACCGACCTGTCGCGGGGTATAGTTCGGATGAGCCGGCCGCGTGACTCCCCAGCTGAGTGGGCGACAGCCTGGGGAGCGCGGCCGGCTCACTTTTTTCCGCCTCACTTCCGACAACCAGCACCGCATGCCCGAACCTGTCCGCGGTGGGAATCGCCTGCCGGAATTGAGAGCAGCAAGGATAACAGAAACTGACGGCTGGTGAGAACGGATGTGAAGGAAAGCCGCCTCAGGGATTTGAACCCTGGACCCCCGCTTTACGAAAGCGGTGCTCTACCGCTGAGCTAAGGCGGCGAACGCCTGATTCCGGGCGTCAGCACTACCACCTAGACAATACACCCGACCGTCAGGTTCGGCAACCCGAGCGAGTTCTCCCGCTACTTGCCCGGCGGGGCGATCGGCCACGGCTCCACCTTCGCGCGCTTCGCGTACGTCTCGTACTTCGCCGCCAGTTCTTTCACCTTCGCCGGTTCCTTCGCGACCAGGTCGTTCGCCTCCACCCGGTCCTTGCCGATGTCGTACAGTTCCCACGGCTGGTTGTGCTTCGCCACCAGCTTCCAGTTGCCGGCCCGCACCGCCCGGTTGCCCTCGTGTTCCCAGAACAAGTCGCGGTCGAGCGGCCGGTTGTCGAACGCGGCCCGCAGGCTCTTCCCCTCCAGCGGGAGGGCGTCCTTCGGGTACGCTGCCCCGCCCAGGTCAGCGCACGTCGCGGCGATGTCGATCAGGTGCCCCGGCTGCGTCCGCAGTTCGCCCTTCGCGGCGATGCCCTTCGGCCAGTGGGCGACGAGCGGGGTGCTGATGCCGCCCTCGTGGACCCAGTGTTTGTACTCGCGGAGCGGGGTGTTGCTGACCGTAGCCCAGCCCTTGCCGTAGGCGACGTAAGTGTCGGCCGGGCCGGGCATCACCTTCGGCCCCATCCGCACCGGGTAGCCGTCCCGGGTCTGCGCGGGCACGCTGCCGGCGGTGATGAAGTCTTCCGCCTTCATCACCGGCAGGGTCGGCTTGTCCGGCCGGTCGATGTTCGGGTGGTTGGCGTTCCCGGTGCGGCCCTGCAGCTCCGCACACCCGCCGTTGTCTTGCAGGAACAGGATGAGGGTGTTGTCGAGCTGCCCGGCCCGCTTCAGCTCCGCCACCAGTTTCCCAACACCCTGGTCCATGCGGTCGATCATCGCCGCGTACACCTCCATGCCCGCCGCCTCCCACCGCTTGTCCTTCACGTCGTCCCACTTCATCGGGTGCGGGGTCATCGGCTGCTTCGGGTCGATCAGCCCGAGCTTCGCCGCCTTCTCGAATCTTGCCTTGCGGATCGGCTCGTACCCGCCGTCGTACTTGCCCGCATACTGCTTGATGTCTTCCGGCAGGGCGTGCATCGGCCAGTGAGCGGCGGTGAACGCGACGTACAAGAAGAATGGCTTGGCGGCGTGGTCTTTGGTGTGGTCGCCGACGAACCGCACCGCGTGGTCGGCGATGGCGTCGGTGTAGTAGTACGTCTTCGGCGTGTACTCCTTGTCCGCGAACGGGGAGATCATGGTGTCGTCCCGGACGAGCGAACTCGGGTCGTAAAAGCTGCCCGCCCCGTGGATGGTGCCGTAGAAGCGGTCGAACCCGCGACCGAGCGGCCAGTTGTGCTTCGGCCCGTCGGCCCCGGCGTGCCGGGTGACGTGCCACTTGCCCACCGCGTAGCTGCGATAGCCCGCGGGCTTCAGCACCTCGGCGATGGTGCGGCACTCCTTGTTCAGGTTCCCGGTGTAACCGGGCTTCCCCTTGTCGTCCATCATATGCCCGACGCCGGCCTGGTGCGGGTACAGACCCGTCAGCAGGCTGGCCCGCGTCGGGCAGCAGCGGGCGGTGTTGTAGAACTGGGTGAACCGCAGGCCGTTCGCCGCCAGCGCGTCCAGGTTCGGGGTGGCGATCTCCCCGCCGTAGCACCCGAGGTCGGAAAAGCCCATGTCGTCGCACAGGATGACGACGACGTTCGGCTTGTCCGCAGCGACCGCAGAGGCCGTGGAGAAGAAAAACAGAAGGAACCACGAATAGAACGAATACCACGAATGGAAGAAGACGCGGGGTGTCGTGGTCATGTTCATTTCCGCCTCCCGGTTTGGATTCGTTGTATTCGTGTGATTCGTGGTTCTGTGTCACCTCCCCGAATCGGCGGGTAGAATCATCCCTATGTCCGTCGTGCCGCTCCCGCTTGCTTCCCCCGCCCCGTCGGTCGTCCGGCGGCCACTGCTCGACGTGCCCGCCGACGAGTTCAAGGCGTGGCTGGCCGAGCGGAACCAGCCGCCGATGCGGACGAAGCAAATCCGCCGCTGGGTACTCCAGGCCCGCGCCACGTCGTTCGACCAGATGACCGACCTGCCGAAGGGGTTGCGTGAGGAACTGGCGGCGGCGTTCGATCTGTTCGGCACCCGCGTGGACAAGCACCTGGAGTCGGCCGACGGCACGCACAAGCTACTCCTGCGGCTAACCGACGACAAGCTGATCGAGTGCGTACTCATCCAGGACGCCGGCCGCGCCACCGCCTGCATCAGCACCCAGGTGGGGTGCGGCATGGGGTGCGTGTTCTGCGCCAGCGGGCTGAACGGGGTGGACCGCAACCTGACCGCCGGCGAGATCGTCGAGCAGTTGGTCCGGCTCAGAAACCTCACCGACACCGAACAGAAACCTACCCCCCCCGGCCCCCCCTCCCTGGGAGGGAAGGGGGGAGAAAACCAGCCGCCCTCTTCCTCCCCCTCTCCCCGTGGGGGAGGGGGCCGGGGGGAGGGGTCTTCGGAAGAGCGGGCCACCCGCCTGACCCATATCGTCGTCATGGGCATGGGCGAGCCGCTCGCCAACCTGGACAGCCTGCTCGACGCGCTGGCCGTGGCCGGCAGCAAGGACGGGTTGGACATCGGCGCCCGGCACATCACCATCAGCACGGTCGGGCTGCCGGCCAAGATCCGCCGGCTGGCCGACCTGGACAAGCAGTACCACCTCGCGGTGTCCCTGCACGCCCCGAACGACGCCCTGCGGACGGAGATCGTGCCGACGAACAAGGGCACCGGCATCCCGGACATCCTGGCCGCGGCCGACTACTTCTTCGAGAAGACCGGCCGGCAGGTGACGTACGAGTACGTGGTGCTGGGGAAGCAGAACGACCAGCCGGTTCACGCCAGGCAACTGGTCGGGCTGCTCCGCGGGCGGAAGGCGCACGTCAACCTGATCCCGTGGAACGAGGTGACGGACCTGCCGTACCGCCGCCCGGCCGACGCCGACCTGACCGCGTTCATCGACACCGTCCGCAAGGCCGGCATCAGCGTGAAGGTCCGGAAGCGGAAGGGTGCGGACATCGATGCCGCTTGTGGTCAATTGCGCCGAACACAAATGACGAATGCCCCGCCAATGCCCCACCAATGACGAAGGAACGAGAAAACACTCCACGGGCAAAAGCGGCTGATGAAGGGAGTTCTTCCCTTCGTCATTGGTGGGGCATTGGCGGGGCATTCGTCATTCACGGGTCGTCCGAGTGACTGGACAAACTAGCACCCTGATGGCCCTCCGCGACCCGGACATCCGGCTGATGCTGCGGGTGCGGGCGGACGACCGGGCGGCGTTCGCCGAGCTGGTGGAGAAGTACCAGCGGCGGCTGGTCGGCGTGCTGGCCCACCTGACCGGCCAGCCGCACGAGGCCGAGGACCTGGCCCAGGAGGTGTTCCTGCGGGTGTACCGCAGCCGGCACAAGTACAGCCCGCGGGCGAAGTTCAGCACCTGGCTGTTCACCATCGCCAACAACCTGGCGCTGAACGCCCGCCGCGACCGGCACAAGCGGCAGGCGGCCCCGCTCGGCGGCACCGAGTCGAACGAGTTCACCGTCCGCCCGCCGGACCCGACCGCCCCGCCGCCGGCCCAGCGGCTGGACCAGCAGGAGCTGGCGGCCGTCATCCGCCGGGCGCTGGACGACCTGAGCGACCGGCACCGCATGGCGGTGGTGCTGAACAAGTTCGAGGACATGGGGTACGCGGAGATCGCCCAGGTGATGGGGGTGGGGGAGAAGGCGGTGAAATCCCTGCTCAGCCGGGCGCGGGGGAAGCTCCGCGAGGCCCTCCGCCCGTACATCGACATGGACGGCGTGCTGCCAGCCGACGACTCGCCGGACGACGAGTGATCCGCTTGAAGTGCTCCACTCGCTCCGCGAGTGGGTTCGGCAGCCACTCGCGGAGCGAGTGGAGCACTTGCGCCGGACGACGAGTGACACACCCATGACACCAGCCCCCGATCCGCCGGACGACGACCTCGTGTCGGACGAGGATCTGGTCGCGTACCTGGACGGCGAACTGCCGCCGGACGACGAGCGGACGGTGGAGGCGCAACTGGCCGCCGACGCCGACGCCCGCGCCCGCGCGGACGAGTTGAAGCGGACCTACGACCTGCTCGACTTCCTGCCCAAGCCGGAACCGTCCGCGTCGTTCACCACCCGCACCATGACGGCGGTGATGCCGCTGTCGTCGGCGTCCGCGTCGGGGAGTCAGTTCGTGCCGGCGTCCGCTCCGGCCCGCCGGTGGTGGCCGGAAGCGGTCGCGTGGGTGGCGGTCGCCGTTGTCGCCGTCGCCCTCGGCGGGTTCGCCCATCGCCTCGTCGTCCCGCCCGCGGTCGAGAAGCCGCCCGACCCGCCGACCGCCGACGACTTCAAGCTGATGGCCCGGCTGCCGCTGTACGCCGGGGTGGACGACCTCGATTTCCTGCGGGCGCTGGAGCGGGCCGACCTGTTCGACGGCGAACCGGCCGTGGCCGCCGACCGCCCCGCCCCGCCGATGGCCGACGACGAGCGGGAAGCGCTGCTCGCCCAGTTCCGCACGTTCCCGCCCGCCCGCCAGCAGCAACTCCGGAAGTTGCACCAGTCACTCGCCGATCTGACCCCGCCCGAGCGCGACCCGCTGCTCCGCACCCTGGAGGGGTACGCCGTGTGGCTCGGCCGCCTGCCCCCCGCCGACCGCCGCCGCATCCTGGACGCGGAGCCGAACAAGCGGTTGGACGAGGTGCAGTCCGCCCACACCCGACAGTGGCGGGAGACGCTGCCCAGGGTGAAGCAGGCGGGGATCAAGGACGCGGCCGGCGAGGAGCGGGCCGAACTGATCGCCATCTACCGCGGGCAGGAGTTGGGCCGGCGGGACGAGTGGGAACTGGCCGCCCGGCGGTGGAAGCAGTTCGGCGACAAGGGTCACACCCCGTGGCCGTTCGACGACGCGGAGCGGGTGCGGCAGATCGACGAGTACATCCAGACCGCGTTCGGGGTGAACCCGAAGAACTTGCCGCCGGCGTGGGAGCGGGAGAAGAAGAACGATCTGCCGGCCGGCTGCCGGCTCACCCGTGAGGAACTGCTAACGCTGCGGAGCCACCGTGAGGCGGCGACGCAGGAGGGATACTGGCTGAGCTACGGGGCGTTCCTGCTCCGCATGTCCGAACAACACCCCACGCTACCGCGGCCGAAGAACGGCAAGCCGATCGTCGAGGTGAATCAGGTTCCGGCCGGGTATTCCGTGCCGTTCCCGCGGGTCCGGCCGCTGGTCGGCAAGTGGCCGGACTTCGCGCTGGAGGTGGCACGGGCGAACCCGAACCCGAAAGCCCCGTTCGGCCCGAGCAAACCGGACGAGTTCACCGAGCCGGTCCGCAAGTTCATCCTGGAGAAGTTGACCGACGCCGACCGCAAGCGGCTGGAGCCGCTCGAAGGCAAGTGGCCGCAGTACCCGCAGCGGCTGCTCGAACTGGCCCGCAGCCAGAACCTGAGCGTGCCCGAGGCGATGCTGCCGGGCGAGCCGAAGCGGTGGCAGGAGATGTACCAACTGAGCGGGAAGAAGTGAGATCGTCCGGCGGGCCGCCACGGAGGGCGGCCCCTACAAATCCGCCGGTGTCTTGTAGGGGCCGCCCTCCGTGGCGGCCCGCCGCAAAATCACCACCCGTTCGCCCTCTTCACCCACTCGATCTGCCCGGCGTGGTGCCGCCCGTGGTGGGCGTACAGCCCCACCGCCTCGGCCAGGGTGAACACCGTCTTGTACTCCGGGTGGACGTAGGCCCGCTCGAACTCGGCGTCGGTCATCGCCCGCATCGTCGCCACCCACATTTCGTGAACCGCTTCCAGCAATCGCAGCGACGGCCCCACGTCCGCCGTGCGGTTGAGCTGCAGCTCGGACCACCGCGTTTCGTCATACGGGCGGATGGTCGGCCGGTCCTCGGTGAGCGCCAGCTTGAACCGCACGTAGGCGTTGACGTGGCTGTCCGGCAGGTGGTGGACGATCTGGCGGACCGTCCAGTTGCGGAACTTGGTGTCGAGCTGCGCCGCGGTCAGCCCGGCGACGAGTTGCCGGACCTTCGCCGGCAGCGCTTCGATCTCGGCAATCAGTTCATCCCGCCGCTGCGGGGTGGGGTTCGGCTCGGGGACGTACTCGTCGGCGGGGTACTGCGGCGGAGTCATGGCGGCATCTCCGGGGGATGCCGCCATTTTACACACCCTCACTTCACCTCCCACACCTTCGCCGTCTTGTCCTTCGACCCGGTGACCAGCCGCCTGCCTTCCGCGGCGAACGCCAGGCACATCACCTCGTCGTCGTGCCCCTTGATCTCGCCGAGCAGCTTGCCGCTCTTGGCGTCGAACACGCGGACCACCTTGCCGTTCGCCGTCGCCAACTGCGACCCGTCCGGGGTGAACGCCACCGCGGTCACCGTGCCGTCGTCCCCTTTCAGTTCGCACAGCTCAGCCCCGTTGTCCGCGTCGAATACCTTGGCGAACCCCTTCTCGCCGATCACGGCGAGCCGCTTCCCGTCGTCGGACAGCTTGAGGGCGGTGACGGTGGGCTTGGTACGGAGTTCAATCTGGCGTTGTTCCGACAACTTCCTTCCGTCGAAACCGTCGATCCGTAGTGCGGACTCGGTGCTGACCGAAACATACCGTTTTCCGTCGATGGACAGCGCGGCCCGCGTCAGCGTCTCCTTCTCGCCGAAGTGGACTGAACAGATCGGACTGTTGAGCCAGTTCGGAGTGTCCCACGGGTCGCCGTGAATGTGCGATTGAGCGACGGATTTCATCGGCGAGGTCGCCACCACCTTCAGGTCTTCTGAGAATCCGTGAACGGCGATATCGCCGCTGCTCCAGTGGCCGACCAGCAGTCGGTCACCTTGCCGGTCGTATCGCGCAATGCCCGCGCCGGGCACGGTCATCACCAAGTACTTGCCCTCGGCGACGAACCGCATGGCATCCGGTGCGATGTGGGAAAACGGCCCGCGAATCCGGGTGCCGAGCATTGCCCCGTCGTTCGGGTTCCAGGTGTGGATGTTGCACCCGCGGTCGCCAGCGGCGTAGCCCGTCACCAGCATGTCCTCGCACACCGCTACTGCCGTCACCGCCGACTCGACCTTCACCGCGAACAGTTCCTTCCACTCTTGCAACTTTTTCTCCGGCACCGGGGCGTTCCGGCGGGCCACCCGCTGCCCGTCTGCAGGCTTCGCTTCCACCTGATTCATCACGGCGAGCGATCCTACCCCGAACACCCCGACCAGCACCGCCGCGGTCAGTTTCAGTTTGCGGAACGACATGGCACGCATCACCCCGTGGGCCAGTATCGCGGCAGACCCGGCGGGCTGATCGAACCCGGCGGTGAGCAACGACGCGGCCGTTTGCGTGGACACGGACAAAGCCGCCGGCACGCTCGCCGACGCCGTCCGGGCCGACAACACCGCCAGCACCGCCGCCCCGGATGCCGTCACCCCGCGGGCGGTCAGCCGTCGCTCCAGGAGTTCCAGCGCCCGGTGCAACCGGCCCGAGAGCGTGCCCTCGCTCCACCCGAGTTCCCGTGCCGCCTCGCTCCGGCTCCGCCCCTCCAGGTGACACAGCACCACCGCCGCCCGGTACGAGTCCGGGATGGCGGCGAGCGCGTCGTCGATCAGCGGGGACAGGTCGGGTTCGACGGCGGCCGAGGGAACGGCGGGTTCGGGCAAGAAGTCACTCGAGCCGAGTCGGCGGCGGGCGTCGCGGGCCTTGCGGCCGCAGCGAACGGCCACCCCGTGCAGCCACGCCCCCAACCGGGCCGCCGGCCGCACCGCGTCCGCCCGCGCCGCCAACACCAGGAACGCCGCCTGGAAAGCGTCCTCGGCGTCGTGGTGGTGGGCGGTGATGCGGCGGCAGGCGCCGAACACCATCGGCCCGTGCTTGCGGACGATGGCGGCGAACGCGGACTCGTCGCGGTCGGACAGGTAGCGGTGGAGCAGGTCGGCGTCGGTGAGTGCGGTCACGGGCAACCTCCGGCGGTGTCGTCTGAGGTGCTTTCCGCCGGGGAGGGCCTGCGCGTACGCGATTTGGTCGATTCCGTGCGCGACTCTTCGCTGGTGTCCGGGCGTCAGCCCGTTCTTCCCTTTTCAGACGGCCTGAAGGCCGGACACCAGCGAAGAGTCGTCCCTCGTATTACCCTCGTTCCCCGATCGGCTTCACGCTGCGGGTCGGTTCCCCCGTGTAGATGGACCGCGGGCGGATGAGCCGGTTGTGGTCGGTCTGCTCGATGACGTGCGCCGCCCACCCGGCGATGCGGCTCATGGCGAACATCGGGGTGTACAGCGGGATCTCCAGGTCCATCGCGTGGTACAGCCGGCCGGCCGGCCAGTCCAGGTTCGGGTACATCTTCTTCTGCTCGCCCATCACCCGCTCGATGATGTCGGCGGTGGTCTCCCACTTCTGGAGGTCCGGGGTGATGGCGGCGGCGCGGGCGTAGCCCTTCAGGATGCCCGCCCGCACGTCGCCCGCCTTGTACACCCGGTGGCCGAACCCCATGATCCGCTCCTTGCGGGCCAGCGCGTCCAGCGTCCACTTCTCGGCCGCGTCCGGCCCGCCGGCCGCCCGCACCACGTCCATCACCTTCTCGTTCGCCCCGCCGTGCAGCGGCCCCTTCAGCGCGCCGATCGCCCCGACGATGGCCGAGTGCAAATCCGACTGCGTGGACACGATGACGCGGGCGGTGAACGTGCTGGCATTGAACTCGTGTTCGGCGTACAAGATGAGCGACACGTCCAGCGCCCGCACCTCCTCGGGGGTGGGTTCGGTGCCCCGCAGCATGTACAGGAAGTTGGCCGAGTGCCCGAGTTCCGGCCGGGCCATCACCGGCTGCAGCCCCTTGCTGATGCGGTACTGGTCGGCCACCATCACCGGCATCTGGCCGAGCAACCGCTCGGCCTTCCGCACGTTCGCTTCGTGGGTGTTGTCCGCCGCGTCCGGGTCGAACAGGCTGACCATGCTGACGGCGGTGCGGAGGGCGTCGAGCGGATACGCCCACTTCGGCACGTTCGGGTACAGCTGCTTCACCGGCTCGGGGATGCGGCGGGCGGTGGTCACGCGGGCCTGGAACGCGGACAGTTCCTTCGCCGTCGGCAGGTCGCCGTGCAGCAGCAGGTGCGCCACCTCGTCGAACGTCGCCTTCTCGCACAGCTCGCCGACCGAGTACCCGCGGTACTTCAGCCCGTCCTCGACGGTGGACACGGCCGTCTCCCCGGCAACGACCCCTTCCAGGCCGGGCGAGTAGTTGGCGGGCGACGGCGCGTCGGCGGACATGGCAGGCTCCGAACGGGGTAGCGGGGACGCCGGACAGTGTACCGAATCCGTGCCCAGATTGCCGGACTTCGCGAGGGGTACCAACTTCGCCCACTTTCATCGAAGCCACCGGCCGGCGGCACCCGATAACCTCGACACGCTCCCGCGCCGGGTGAGAACCGCGGAACCCGTGCGCAGACTGGAACGGAAGCCGGAGCTTGCCCAGTGGCCGCCGACGCCGCGGGCCTGGTGGTGGAAACGTCACACCTGACGAAAATCTACCAGGACCGCCAGATCGCCCTGAACGACCTCACCCTGGGCATCGAGCCCGGGGCGGTGCTCGGTTTGCTCGGGCCGAACGGGGCGGGCAAGACCACCTTCCTGCGGCTGGTGCTCGGCCTGCACTCGCCCACCGCCGGGTGGTGCCAGGTGTTCGGCCGGCGGATGCACCCGAACGCCGCCGACGTCCGCCGCCGCATCGGGTACATCCCGACCAACCCGCAGTTCCCCCGCGGCATGTCGCCGATCGAGTACCTGGACTACATGGGCCGGCTGTTCGGCATGACCCGCGAGACCCGCAAGCCGAAGCTGGCCAAACTCATTCGCGCCGTCGATCTGCTCCCGCAGTCCGGGCAGCCGATTTCGAACTTCACCCCCGGCATGACCGCCCGGCTGGCCGTCGCCGCCAGCCTGATCAACGACCCGGACCTGCTCATCTGGGACGAGCCGACGCACGGGCTGGACGTGGAGGCCCGCCGCGGCATGTTGGAGCTGATCAAGACGCTGGCGGCCGAGAAGACGATGATCCTGAGTTCGCACAACCTGAGCGACGTGGACGAGGTGTGCAACCACGCGGCGGTGCTGAACAAGGGGCACCTGATCTTCCACGGCACGCTGCAAGACCTGAAGGGCAAGATCCGCAAGAACCACTACGAGCTGGACCTGGAGGGGGACCAGAAGTCGATCGCCAAGAGCGTGCAGCAGGTGAAGGGGATGAAGGAGGTGATCTCGGCCGGGCTGCGGCACCGCCGGCTGGAGCTGAAGCTGACCGACGACGTGAGCAACACCGGGGTGCTGGCGATGGTGTTCCAGACGCTGTTCGACAACAAGGTGACGCTGGTGACGGTGCGGAGCATCGGCATGCAGACGGAGACGGCGTACCTGGACCTGGTGGGGAAGGAGGAGCAGCGGGGGTTCGCCCGGTTGTACCAGCCGCAGGCCGAGGCGGCGTAGTGGACGAATGAGAACATTCGGTGAACGGAATTGCATAAGACCGCCGATGTGGTACTGTGTGCAGTAGTCGCCCGTTCACACCCCCTCTTCGGAGCCTGTCATGGCCGTTCCGACCACGCCCGCCGGGTACCACAGCATCACCCCATACCTGACCGCGGCCGACGCCGTCGCCGCCATCGAGTTCTACAAGGCCGCGTTCGGGGCGGTCGAGACGTGCCGGCTGACCATGCCGGACGGGTCGATCGCGCACGCCGAGGTGAAGATCGGCGACTCGCACGTCATGCTCGGGCAGGAGTGCCCGGCGTGGGGGAACAAAAGCCCGCTCACCCTCGGCGGCACACCGACCGGCCTGTGCGTGTACCTGCCGGACGTGGACGCCGCGTTCGCCCAGGCCGTCGCCGCCGGGGCGAAGGTGGACAAGCCGGTGGAGAACCAGTTCTACGGCGACCGCAGCGGCACCGTGACCGACCCGTTCGGGCACAAGTGGACGCTCGCCACGCACGTCGAGGATGTGGCCCCGGCCGAGATGCAGTCGCGGATGGAGGCGTGGATCGCCAGCATGGCCGAGCCGCAGGCGAAAGCTGCGTAACCCGGAGACCCCCGCATGGACGCCACCACCACGGCCGCCCCACCCGCCCCGCGGTTCAACCCGCTACTCCCGTACTTCGCCGTCTTCCGCACCGACCTGCGGCTGACGGTGCAGAGTTGGGTGTTCCGCCTGTGGGTGCTGGTGTCGGTGGTGGCGGCCGTCGGGTACGGGCTGTACAAGTTCGGCATCCACCGTGAGGTCGGGCTGGTACAGTCGGCCAGCGAACACACCGGCGTACTGCTCCGCTCCGTCGGGCTGGTGACGCTGGCGTTCGTCTCCCTGCTCGCGCTCAGCGGGGTGAGCGGGGAGCGGGGGTCGGTGGCCGACTCGGTGCTGTCCCGCGGCATCAGCCGGCACCAGTACTTCCTGGCCAAGTGGCACGCCCGCACGCTGGTGCTGCTCGGGGCGTTCGCCGTCCTCGCGGCCGTCGTCCTCACCGCCTACCACTTCCTGCTCGAACCGGACGTGACGCTCGGCGGCGGCGTGGCTGCCACCCTTGTCGCGCTGGCGGTGCTGGCCGCGGTCATCGCCTGGGGGGTGACGGTCGGGGCGCTGGCGAACGGCACGGTCATCGGCATCACCCTGTTCTGGCTGGCCCTGTTCGGCGCTATCTTCCTGCTGTCGTTCCTGCCCGACCCGTTCCCGTCGCCGGTGCGGGCGGTGACGCAGATGCGGTCCGTCCTGCGGGGGAACTACGACCCGACCGAGGTGGCGAAGCTGGCCGGCCTGTTCCTGACGGTGGCACTCGCCGGGGCGGCGGTCGGGCTAGTCGGCTACAGCCGCAAGGACGTGTGAGTTGAGCGGAGTTCGTGCAGCGGATACACTCCGGGCGTCTGAATGCCGCACGGAGTGTTCGTCATGTCTCGGCCGATTTTCGCCACCTCCGCCGCCCTGTTGATGGTGTCATCGCTCCTTGCCCAGCAGCCCGACCCGGCCTTGCGGGATGACGCGCTGAAGGCGCTGAGGTCGGCGGTCGCGTTCTACCACGGCAAAGCCGCCCGGCACGGCGGGTACGTCTATTACTCCACCCCGGACATGAAAGAGCGGTGGGGCGAGGGGAAGGCGTCGGACACCACCGTCTTCGTGCAGCCGCCCGGCACACCCACTGTGGGAATGGCGTTCCTCGCCGCCCACGCCGCCACGGGTGAGGATGCGTTCCTGACCGCCGCCCGCGACACCGCCGAGGCGCTGGTGTCCGGCCAACTCCAGTCCGGCGGGTGGACGCAGACGGTCGAGTTCGGCCCGGCCAGGCGTGTGGGCAAGTACCGCAACGGCAAGGGCGGGAGTTGGAACAGCTCGTCGCTGGACGACGGCCAGACGCAGGCGGCACTGCAGTTCCTGATGCGGGCCGACCAGGCCCTTGGGTTCAAAAACAAGATGATCCACGACGCGGTCGAGTACGGGCTGGCGGCGCTACTGAAGGCCCAGTTCCCGAACGGGGCGTTCCCGCAGGTGTGGACCGGCCCGGTCGATGCGAAGAAGCCGGTGGCGAAGGCGAAGTACCCGGAGTACGACTGGAAGACCGAGGGCAAGGTGAAGGAGTACTGGGGGCTGTACACGCTGAACGACGGGTTGGCTGGGAGCGTGGCCGACACCCTCATCCTGGCCCACGAGATCTACAAGGACGACAGGTACAAAGCGGCGTTGGCGAAGCTCGGCGACTTCTTGGTGCTGGCCCAGATGCCCGACCCGCAGCCCGGCTGGTGCCAGCAGTACACGTTCGACATGGCCCCGGCGTGGGCGCGGAAGTTCGAGCCGCCGGCCATCACCGGCTGGGAATCCCAGGACGCGATGGTGACGCTCATCAAGATCGCCCGGCACACCGGGCAGAAGAGGTACCTCGACCCGATCCCGCCGGCCCTGGCGTACTTCACCAAACGGCTGCTGCCGGACGGCCGGCTGGCCCGGTTTTACGAGCTGAAGACCGACAAGCCGCTGTACATGGACGCCGAGTACCGGCTGACGCACGACGATTCGACCGCCCCGACGCACTACGGGTGGAAGCAGCCGAGCCGGCTCAAGCAGATCGACGCGGCGTACCAGGACGCGAAGGCCGGCGTGGTGCCGAAGGCGAAGGCGGCGGTGGACGCGGCCGAGGTGCGACGGATCATCCGGGAACTGGACGCCGACGGGCGGTGGGTCTCGACGTACCGCGGCGAACCCCTGGTCGGCCAGCCGAAATTCGCCGACGGGTTCCGATACGTTTCGAGTGCGGCGTTCAGCCGCAACGTCGAGACGCTGAGCGCGTACCTGTCCGCGACGAAGAAGTGATTCCCCGCCAACGCCGCCCCGCCGTGCGGGTTCGGAATGTCATGCGTACCGCAATCGCCCTGCTGCTGCTGACCGCGACCGTCACCCCGGCCGCCGACCCGCCGAAGACGAAGCTGGCCGAGTTGGTCCGGCTGTATCAGGCCTATGACCTGCCCGCGCCACCGAAGGACGCGAAGCTGTACCGCTACGACCCGAAGGGCGGCAAATCATCCCCCGCAATCGGGTTCGGTCTGAAGCCGGACAGAGACGGCATCCCCACCGAATTCCAGCACGGGTTTGAAATCTCCAAGTTCGATACGGATTACCACACCGAAATCCGCCCGGACGCGAAGCGGGTCACGGTCGAAGAAATCGAGTTCGTGATGATCGTGCAGTTCCACCTGCGGGGGTGGACGGCCCTTGCCGAGGAGTTGCTCCCGAAGTGGGAGGACCAGGGGCGGACGCCGGAGCAGGCACTCGCCCGCGCCGCGTGGGACTACTGGCTTGTCCGACTCCGCGACCCGAAGGTCGATCGCGCCCTGGTGGTCCGTCGGATGGCATCCGCCATGCGGGCCGAACCGGACATGTTCGCGGACGAGTACCACGAGCCGACCTATGTGGACCTGCGGAAGTCACTGCTGCCGTCGCGAGCGAAGCCCGGCACGCCCGAGGCGCTGATCGACGACTGGCTGGACATGGCCGGGTATTTCAACGACCAAGTGCCCGGCGAGCGGTACGAGGCGGTCGTGCGGCTGGGGTTCGACGCCGTGCCCGCCCTCATCGACGCCCTGGACGACACCCGCCTCACCCGCGCGTACGGCACCCTCGACTTCGGCCACCACGAGTACCCGCACCGTATCAAGGACTTCGCCCACGGCATCCTGTGCGGGTTCATGTACGACGGCGAACGGTTCGCTGACCTGAAGGAGGGCGGGCTGGACATGAAGGCGGTGAAGAAGTGGTGGGCGAGCGTGTCGAAGGCGAACGAGGAGGAGTACGTCGTCGGCCGGGTGCTGCGCCCCGCAAAGGATCACCCGCTGCCGAACTTGCGCCTGCTAGCGGTGGTCCGGCACAAGTACCCGAAGCGACTGCCGGCCCTGTTCAGGGAGGCGATGACCGACCACCCGGACCACTACCTCAGTTCCGTCGCCCAGGCCGTAGTGGCCAGCTCTCTTCCGACCGAGACGAAGCGGGAGTTGCTGCTGGAGGCGGTGGGGTCGAAAACGCCGAGCCACCGGGGGGTCGGCCGTGGGTGCCTGAGAGACGTGGACCCGGAGCGGTTCCACCGGATCGTGATCGACGCGCTCGGCAAGTTGCCCGCCACCCCGAGCAAGCCGTACCACGACTGCGAGGAGACCGCGTTCGTCAACGACCTGCTGATGACCTCCGTCTGGAAGGTGTGGGAAGCGGCGGAGAAGTACCTGCGGCGGGCGGATGCCGGAATGCGCGAGCAGTGGCTGCACATGTTGAGCTGGTACACCCCGCCGGAGAGGAAGCGGCAGGCGGTCGAACTAGTGGCGAAGTTCCTGACGGACACGACCGTCCGCGATTCAAGTGTTCGGCCGGAGTTGTATCCGCCGTGGCACGCCGAGCGTCCCGAGTACCGCACGGTCGAGGTACGGAACTGTGCGGCCGCGGCGCTGGGCCAGATGCTCAAGCTGAAGCCGCAACCGAACCCGAAGTGGTCCGCCGACGAGTGGGCCAAGTTCCGCGAGGAGGTGGCGAAGGCGGTGAAAGAGGCGAAGTGAGGGTTTTTGCCGAACGTCCGACACCCGGTCGCCGCGAGGCGGCGGAACTTCCGCTACCGACCTGTTCCACACGCTCCGGGGATGCGATGGTTTCCCACTCGGCGATCGGCCGGGGTATCGAAGCTCGCGGAGGAACGGACGATGCGGAACTTCCTGCTGATCGGGGTGGTGGCGGTGCTGGCGGGCGGGGCGGTGGCGCAAGAGGCCCCGAAGCCGGCCACGCCGCAGAAGGAGCACGAGTGGCTGAAGCAGTTGGAGGGGGATTGGGTGTGCGAGAGCGAGGCGGTGATGGAGCCGGGCAAGCCGGCGGTCAAGTTCAAGGGGACCGACGCCACCCGCTCGCTCGGCGGGTTCTGGGCCGTCACCGAGATGAAGTGCGACATGATGGGCGAGACCATGACCGGCCTGATGACGATCGGGTACGACGACAAGAAGAAGAAGTTCGTGGGCACCTGGGTGTGTTCGATGGACAACACGCTGTTCCACTACGAGGGGGAACTCGATGCCGCCAAGAAGGTGTTGACGCTGAACACCGAAGGCCCGAACTGTATGGGCGACGGGAAGACGGTGAAGATGAAGGACGTGATCGAGGTGAAGGACAAGGACACCAAGGTGCTGACCTCGCACATGCAGATCGACGGCAAGTGGGTGCAGTTCATGACCATCACCGCCAAGCGGAAGAAGTGAGCCAACCTCTTCGCCGCGATCAGCGGGAGCGGGTTCTAGTTGGTGTCCCGGCTTCAGCCGGTCTTCTCAGCGACCACAGACCGCCTGAAGGCGGGACACCAGCGAAACGCCCTCTCCCGATGGTCGCGGCGAAGATTGTCAGCCACCGCAGCCGGGGCCGTCGTCGCCCGCTACCGCTTCCGCCATCACCTTCAGTTGGATGACGCTCCGCTCCTGCTCCTTCTCCAGGTACGCCCGCCCCTTTTTCACGTTCACGTGGTCCCACGGCAGCCGCTCGCCCATCGGCCGCTGGCGGTGGCTGTAGAACCCGACGTCGATCCCCAGGTCGGCGAACACCTTCCACCACAGTTCCGGGTTGAAGCACTCCTTCCACCCGTCCATGCGGGCGCCCCGCTTCCACGCCTCGTACAGGGCAGGCGCCACCCGCCGGTCGCCGCGGGTGAGAATCCCCTCCAGCAGGCTGGTCTCGATGTCGTGCTGCTTGATCTTCACCACCCCCCGCATCGTCTTCTGCCGGTGCAGGTAGTCGCCGGCCCAGCGGAAGTAGTCGCGGGTCTGCATGCCGTTCCACTGGTACGGGGTGTGCGGCTTGGGCACGAAGTTGGACACGCTGGCGGTCACGTCCTTGTACCGGCCGGTCGCCTCGCGGCTGATCTGCGCGATCCGCTCGGCCATCTCGACGATGCCGTCCAGGTCTTCCTTCCGCTCGCCCGGCAGCCCGCACAGGAAGTACAGCTTCACCTTCTGCCAGCCGTGTTTGAACGCCTCCCGGCAGCCCTCGTACAGGTCGTCGTTCTTGATCCGCTTGCGGATCTGCTCCCGCATGTCGTCGCGGGCCACCTCGGGGGCGAGGGTCAGCCCGGCCTTGCGGACGCCCTGCATCAGCTCCGGCAGCGTCCGCAACTGGTGGTTGATCCGCAGGCTCGGCAGGCTCACGTTCACCCCGAGCGGGTGGAACACCTCGTGCATCCGCTTCACCAACTGCTCGAAGTGCGGGTAGTCGCTCGTGCTGAGTGAGAGCAGGCTGATCTCGTTGGTGCCGGTGTTGCGGTAGCTGTCGAGCGCCGACTGCACGATGTTCTCGACCGACCGAAACCGCATCGGCCGCTTGATGGTGGTGCTCTGGCAGAACCGGCACTGGTGCGGGCACCCCCGCATGATCTCGATGGCGATGCGGTCGTGCGGGGTCTGCACGAACGGCACTACCGGCTTGGTCGGCAGCGGGATGCTGTCGAAGTCGCAGTCGATGGTGCAGCTGGTGATCTCGGCCGGCACGTCCGAGCGGGTGCGGGTGACGCTGGCGATGGTGCCGTCCGGCATGTAGTCGAACGTGTAGAACGCCGGGGCGTAGGCCCACGCCACCCCGCCGACGACTTCCGCGAGCATTTCCAGCCGCCGCCGGTGGGTGTTGTCGCCGTCCCGCAGGGCTTGCTCCTTCAACTCCACCCACTTGTTCAACACCCACGGCAGGCTCTGCTCGCCGTCGCCGATGACGAACAGGTCCACGAACGGGGCGAGCAGTTCCGGGTTCTGGGCGCCCGGCCCGCCGGCGATGACCAGCGGGTCGGTCACCAGCCGCTCGTCGCTGAAGTGCGGGATGCCGCCCAGGTCGAGCATGTTCAGCACGTTGGTGTAACACACCTCGTACTGGAGGCTGAACCCGACCACGTCGAAGCGGTGCAGCGGGGTGAACGTTTCGAGGCCGTACAGCGGCAGCTTGTGCCCGCGGAGTTCCCGCTCCCAGTCCAGCCACGGCGCGAAGGCGCGTTCGCAGGCCCACTGCGGGTCGGCGTTCAGCAGGCTGTACAGCACCTGCAGCCCGTGGTGGCTCATGCCGATCGTGTACGCGTCCGGGAAGCACAGGCAGCAGGTGCCGCGAACCTGCGCGTGGTCCTTCGCCACGCTGTTCACCTCCCCGCCCAGATACTGGGCCGGGGTGGCGACGCGGGGCAGCAGGCGGACGACTTCGGTCTTCAACGCGGTGTTCAGCATGGCAGGTCGGCTCGGATGTCTGGACGAGTTGATTATCGCAGGTGGGGCGCGAAAAAGCAGCACCGGGAGAGGGGTTAGCTCTCCCGGTGCGGGGTTCGAGCCGGGGTTCACTTCTCGACCTGGGACACCGAACGCTCACGGACCGGCCGGGTGAACTGCACCCTGAAAGAGTCCGGAACCACGACTCGCGGGGTTGATCCAGACCGGACTCTTTCAGGGTGCAGTTCACCCGAAAGCCGGTCTGGAACAGCGTTCGCTGGGGAGCATGACGAGCCATGCGCTCGGCCGACGCAACATCGGCCATCACTCCGAAGAGTGAAAAGTCTGAACCCCCAGCCCGAACCCACCGCATGGTACCCGATCCGGCCGGCAGATCAAGCGGTGGGCGGCGGTTTGGGGTTCGGCTCGCGCTCCTGCACTTCCGGCGGCGTAGCGGGAAGTTCCGACGACCCAATCACCAAGTCCGAACGGGGCCATTTCTTCTGCTCTTCCGACAGATGGCTTTCCGGGTCAGGTAACTCCTGAATCTCAAAGTAGTCGTGCCCCAGCACAGTACCCTTTTTGGCCGTCGGACCTTTAGTGCTCTTCTTCACTTAGCCCTCCACGAAAAGGCGTTCGGCGATGAGGTGTTGTGAAACGCCACCGACCCTCAGTCGGAGTTCGTACAACCCCGGTTCGCTGAACGGTACCCGTCGTAACACATACGACCGGCCTTGAGCGAACAAGTCTGGCAGTAGCCGAAGCGAGTACGGACCGAACGTCGTCTCGTCCGCTTCATCGACCATCTCGCCGTCGTCACCCATCACGAGCCGTACCAGATCGAACCAGACGTCGTACTCTCCTGCTTCTCCGAAATACTCGGCGTACACGAAAACCGGCTGTGGGGTAACCGCAGGAAAGCTCGACCGGGGACGGAACCCACGGAGAACACCCCGCAGGGTGTACGGCGCTTCCGGGTCGTTGGCGTTCCAGATCACCTCACGGCAGAGCTTGAGGCACCGTGCCCCGATCTCCGGTTCCTCGCTCTCCGACCAGTCGCCGGTGCTCATCGGGCGCTCCGCCGCGGCGTCATTCCATCATACCCCACCCGCGGCCGCCCGGAACAGCAGCCGGGCGTTGTCCCCGAAAACCTGGTCGTGATACTTTTCGGGGATGACGTTCCGCACGAACTCGCGGTACACCGGGATGGGGATGAGCGGCCAGTCGGTGCCGAACAGGAAGCGGTTCGGCCGCTCGGCGTACCGGAACGCCGCCCGCAGGCGGGTGGCCACGTCGTTCACCGCGTCGTGGTCGTCCCCGCTGCCCGGCTCGATGCTGTCGCCCACCACCAGCCCTGAGAGATCCGCCCACACGTTCAGGTTCTTGTACACCACCTCGGCCGCGTCGAGCATCCACGGGTTGCCGACATGGGCGAGCACGAACCGGGCGTGCGGGTGGTCCACCGCCACCTCGTCCACCCCGAGCGGGTGGGCGTACTTCAGCTTCGCCTCCGGGCTGTACGTGTCGCCGGTGTGGAAGACGACCGGCAGCTTGTACCGGGCGGCCAGCTCGTAGTACCGGCGGTAGTTCGGGTGGGCCGGCTCGAAGTGCAGGTAGCCGAGGTAGCACTTGAGGGCCACCACCCGGCCTCGCTTCAACTCTTCCTCGACGCAGCGGAAGTGTTCCGGGTCGTCGCCCCGCTTCGGGTCGCACACGCCGATCGCCTGCAACCCCGGCACCAGCTCGGCGATCTGTAATGTGCGGCGGACGCCGAGCGGGTCCTCGTCCCCGCAGTTCCACTCGCCCATGGCGAACGCCTGCTTGATGCCGGCCGCCTTCATGTCCTGCTTGAGGGCGTTGGCGACGGCGTCCGGCCGCAGGCGGAGGGTGCCGGATAGGGAACCCACCCCCGGCAGGTTCGGCGGCACCACATGGACGTGGACGTCGATCATCGGCGCGGACCGCGGGGCGAACGGCGTTCCGCGAATTGTACGCTTGGCGAACCCAGCTCGCGAGGGCCGCGGGTGGGAAGAACGGCACACGGAGTGTGCCTACTACTTTCCCGGTGCCGTCGCCGAGGCCGGCACCACCTCGCCGTCGGGCACCTGCCACACGCTCGTGGTCCCGTCCTTGCCGGCGGCGGCGATCCGCCGGCCGGCGTCGTCTGCCGACACCGCGAACACCAGCCCGGTGTGCCCGCCGAGTTCGCGGACCAGTTCCCCGCCGGTCCGCCACACCCGCACCGTGCCGTCCTTCCCGCCGGTGACAAGTCGTTGACCATCGCGGGTGAACGCCACCGCGTACACCGGCCCGTCGTGCCCGAGCAGTTCCGACGTACACCGCCCGCCGGCGTCCCACACCTTCACCCGCCCGTCGTACCCGGCGGTGACGGCCGTGGTCCCGTCCGGGCTGAGGGCGACGGCGTAGGCGAGGGCGGTCTGCCCGGTCAGCGGCGTCGTCTTGTCGGCGGGGGCGTCCCACAGGAACGCGGTCGAAAGCTGAGCGGCGACCACCCGCCCCCCGCCGGCGGCCACGGCCACCGCGTGAACCGGCGCCGGCACCCCGGTGCGGTGGACGCCGACCAGTTCGCCGGTCGCATCCCACACGCGGACCACCCCGTCCGCCGAACCAGTGGTCACCCACCCGTCGGCCGCCACCGCCACGCTCATCACGGCCGCCCCGTGCCCGCGGAGGGTGCGGAGCGGCTGCCCCGATTCGGCCGACCACACGCGGGCGGTGCCGTCCCCGCCGCCGGTGACGATCAGCGCGTCGTCCGGGCTGACGGCCAACGCGTTCGCCCGCTGCATATGCGCCGCGATCGCCTGTTCGCCGCCGTCCGCACCCCGGATCGTCAGCGTGCCGTCCGCGCCGCCGAGGAACACCTGCGACCGGTGGACCGACACCGCCACCGACGACGCCATCCCGCGGGCGGGCAGTGGCGGCAGTTCGGCCGGCGCGGGTTTCGCCATCGTCACCTCGACCACCGAGGTGGGCGTCGGCTCGACCGGCTGCGTCAGCTTCATCACCCCGAACGCGATCCCGGCGGCCACGGCCAACCCGCCGGTCGTCGCCATCACCGGATGTCGCCGTGCCCACGCCCCGGCCCCACGGAACGGGTACACCGTCTGCCCGACGAACCCCCGCGGCACGTCCCCGTCGGCGGTGCCGTACACCTCCGGCCGCTTCCCGACCGGCATGTGGCAGGTGCCGAACAGCAGGTCCAGGAACGGAAACGTCGAAGCGAAGTTGCGGTCCCGCCCCTCCTCCGCCGCCGTGTGGTGCCAGCGGTGGTACACCGGGCTGACCAGCACGTACCGCAGCGGGCCGAACGTCCAGTTCAGGTTGGCGTGCACCATCACCGAGTACGCCATGTTCAGCGGGCCGATGAGCACCAGCGCGTCCGGCGAGAACCCCATGAGCAGCACGGCCACGTCCGCCACCGCGAACTCCAGGATGGCGTTCACCGGGTGGAACCGCTGCGTCGAGGTCCAGTCGAGCACCTCGGGCGAGTGGTGGACGGCGTGGAACCGCCATCCGGCCCGGGTGTGGAAAAGGCGGTGCAGCCAGTACAGGATCACGTCCTGTATGAGCAGCACGGCGACGATCTGCACCCAGATGGGCCAGCGGCGGACGACCCAGTCGGTGTTCTCCGGCACGGCCCCGTACAGCAGCAGCACCCCGCCCACCAGCAGCAGCACCCGCGCCACCTGCATGACGAGCGGCAGGACCAGCCAGTACACCAGGTCGGTGACGGCCGCCCGCGGGTCCGCCCACCAGCTCTGGCCGGGGTTGCACGGGGTGAACCGGGTGAGCAGCAGGAACACGACGACCAGCCCGCCGATCCACGCCAACGAGGTGAACCAGACGAACCCGACGTGGGCGAGCCAGTCCATGTGCAACCCCTGTGGGTGTTTTGGTGAGCGGCCGGGTTCACCCCGGCCGTCGGATGGATTTCCGA
>JALHQU010000026.1 GCA_022841795.1 Fimbriiglobus sp. | reverse complement strand
TCCGGCGTGTACGGGATGGTCAGGCCGAAGTCGATCAGCTTCACCACCCCGTGCTGGGTGACCATCACGTTCCGCGGGCACAGGTCGCGGTGCAGGTACTTGCTGTCGTGCAGGAACTGGAGGGCGTCGCACAGTTGGGTCAGGAAGTTGACGCGGTTGCCGTCGAGCTGCTTGTTCTTGGCGTCGATCAGGAAGTTCATCCCCAGCCCGTCCAGCCACTCCATCACCAGGTACGGCTCGCCGGTGGTGGTGACGCCGTGTTCGAACGTCTTTACCACGTTCTCGTGCCGCAGGCCGACACACACCTCCCCCTCGGACGGCTTCTTCAGCCCCATCAGCTTGAACTTCTCTTCGAACTTGGCCGTCTTCGCCTTGTCCAAAAGCTTCACCGCCACCTGCCGCCCGAGGTCGCGGTCGAACGCCCGCCACACCTTGGACATGCTCCCCTGGCCGGTGCGGTTCTGGAGGTCCCACCGCACGGCGGGGTTCACCACCTTCCGCTTCTCTTTCGGACCGAACAGCTTGCTGAGGAAGCCCACGGGTCACCTCTGGAGCGCCGCCGGAAGGAACAGGCAGGCGTGTCGTTTCGGCTTTCAGGCCCGAAGGGCCGCACTCCCTCAGCCCAGGGCCAGTGAGCCGCAGGCGAACGTCGCCCTGGGTTCGATCCGCCGTTCACCCAAGCCCCGAAGGGGCGCTCTATCGTAGCCCGCCCCTTCGGGGCTTGCTCACATTCCCTTCGTGTCCCAGGCCTGTGCTCGCCTACGGCTCGCTCCGACCTGGGCTGAGGGAGGACGGCCCTTCGGGCCTCAGAAGGCGGTTCACCGGATGTCGCAGTAGTCGATCAGCCGCGACACCTCGGTGCGGATGTCGCGGCGGTGGACGACGCGGTCCACGAACCCGTGCTTGAGCAGGAACTCGCTCGTCTGGAACCCGTCCGGCAGTTCCAGCCGGATGGTGTTCTTGATGGTGCGGGCGCCGGCGAACCCGATCATCGCCTTCGGCTCGGCGATGGTCACGTCTCCCTGGAACGCCCAGCTGGCGGCCACCCCGCCCATCGTCGGGTGGGTGAGGATGCACACGTACAGCCCGCCGGCGGCGTGGTACCGGGCGAGGGCCGCCGACACCTTCGCCATCTGCATGAGCGACAGGATGCCCTCCTGCATCCGCGCCCCGCCGCCGGACCCGCTCACGAAGATGAGCGGCCGCCTCTGTTCCGTAGCACGCTCCGCCGCCCGCGACAACTTCTCCCCGACCACCGCCCCCATGCTGCCGGCCATGAACGCGAAGTCGGTGATGCCGATCACCACCCCCCGCCCGCGGATGAACCCGGCCCCGCACACGGCCGCGTCGTTCATCCCCGTCTTCTTCTGCTGGTCGAGGATCCGCTGGGCGTACGGCTTGTCGTCCACGAACCCGAGCGGGTCCATCGGCTTCAGGGTGGCGTCCCACTCCTCGAAGCTGTTCTCGTCCAGCAGTTGGTCGAGGCGGCGGCGGGCGGACACCGGGAAGTGGTGGTCGCACTCCGGGCACACGTTCAGCCGCGACTCCACGTCCTTCTTGAACACCGTCGCCCGGCACGTCGGGCAGCGGAGCCACAGCCCCTCCGGGATGCCGCGCTTGCTCGGGCGGTCGAGCTGGGACATGGAAGACATGGGTGTCGCGGGTCGGGTATCGGATTTGTATCGGATTTCACAGATCGGGTGAACCCCGACCGCCAGGTCGGTGGGTGCGTGTTTGCTGGCTCGCACCCCCTCCCTTGCGGTCGGGGTTCACCTCAGCGGTCGTCGATCTGCGCCAGGCTCTGGAACTTCTTCCCCTCGACGTAGGCCAGGAACGCCCCGCCGCCGGTGGACACGTGCGTCATCTTGGTGTCGAACCCGAACTGCTCGACCGCCTCGGCCGTCTCCCCGCCGCCGACCACCGTCACCGCCCCGCTGTTCGCCATCGCCTCGGCGACACCCTTCGTCCCCTTGCTGAACGCCGACTTCTCGAACCAGCCGACCGGCCCGTTCCAGATGACCGTGCCGGCGGTCTTGATCTTGTCGGCGAATAGGGCCAGCGTCTTCGGCCCGATGTCCACCCCCTCGAACCCGGCGGCGATGTTCCCCTCGAACACCTGCGTGGTGTTCAGGTCGTCGGACTTGGCGGCGAGTGAATCCACCGGCAGGGTGATCTTCGACCCGACGAATTGGAGCAGCGGCTGGGCGGCGGCCAGTTCCTCCGGGGCGACCTGCGTGGACCCCACGTCCACCCCGCGGGCCTTCAGGAACGTGTATGCCATCTTCCCGCCGATGAGCAGGTGATCCACCTTCTGCAACAGGGCGTTGATGAACGCGATCTTGTCGCTCACCTTCGCCCCGCCCATCACCGCCAGCACCGGCTTCTTCGGCGCCCCCATCAGCCCGTCGATGATCTCCAGTTCCTTCGCCACCAGCAGCCCGACCGCCCGCGGCTTGCCCGCCGCCTTCATCGCGGCGGGGACGGCCACCATGCTGGCGTCCTTGTCGTTGTGGCAGGTGCCGAAGGCGTCGTTCACGTAGGCGTCGGCTAGCCCGGCCAGCTCGGCGGCGAACGCCGGGTCGTTCTTCTGCTCCCGCGGGTCGAACCGCACGTTCTCCAGCATCAGCACCCCGCCCGGCGGGAGCGCCTTCGCCGCCGCGGTCAACTCCGGCCCGACCACCGTGTTCGCCGCCTTCGTCACCGGCACGTCGAGCAGGTCGGCCAGCCGCTCGGCCACCTTGTCCATCGTCAGGTGCTTGTCCTTCGCCGGGTCGCCGCTCGGCCGCCCGAGGTGGCTCATGGCGATGACCGACGCCCCGGCCTTGAGCAGCGCCCGGAACGTGGGGATGGCCCCGCGGATGCGGCGGTCGTTCTTGATCTCGCCGCTGATCTTGTCCAGCGGGACGTTGAAATCGACCCGGACGAGCACCGTCTTGCCGGTCAGGTCGCCCAGGTCGGCAATGGTCTTCTTCGGCATTCGTGTGCTCCAAAAAAGCTAACCACAGAGGCACAGGGACACAGAGAAGACGGAAAAGAGTGTTTTGAACAATCTTCCGTTGTCTTCTCTGTGTCCCTGTGCCTCTGTGGTTAGTGATTTCAGCCTTTCCCCACCATGTACTTGAGCAGGTCCACGCAGCGGTTGCTGTACCCCCACTCGTTGTCGTACCAGCTCACCAGCTTGAAGAAGTTGCTGTTCAGCTCGATGCCGCTGCCGGCGTCGAAGATGCTGCTCGCCGGGTCGTGGATGAAGTCGCTGCTCACCACGTCGTCTTCGGTGTAGTTCAGGATGCCCTTCAGGTACGTCTCGCTCGCCTTCTTCATGGCGGCGGAGATGTCCTTGTAGCTGGTCGCCTTCACCGTCTTCACCGTCAGGTCCACGCAACTGACGGTGGCCGTCGGCACGCGGAACGACATGCCGGTCAGCTTGCCCTTCACCTCCGGGCACACCAGCCCGACCGCCTTGGCCGCCCCGGTGGTACTCGGGATGATGTTCGCCGCCGCCGCCCGCCCGCCCTTCCAGTCCTTCTTCCCGCCGGGGCCGTCCACCGTCTTCTGGGTGGCGGTGTACGCGTGGATGGTGGTCATCAGCCCCTCGGCCACCCCGAACCCCTCTTTCAGCAGCACATGCACCACCGGCGCCAGGCAGTTGGTGGTGCAACTGGCGTTGCTGATGATGTGGTGCGCCTTCGGGTCGTACTTCTCGTGGTTCACGCCCATCACCACGGTGATGTCTTCCTCCTTGCCGGGGGCGGAGATGACCACCTTCTTCGCGCCGGCCGAAATGTGCCCCCGCGCCTTCGCCGCGTCCGTCCACAGGCCGGTGGACTCGATCACATAGTCCACGCCCAGGTCCTTCCACGGCAGATCCTTCGGCTCCGCCCGCAGGGCCAGGCACTTGATCTCGTGCCCGTCCACCACGATCGTGTCGTCGTCGGCCAGGTCCGCCTTCGACTTCTTGCTGCTCACGCTCTTGTTGAACCGCCCCTGGGTGGTGTCGTACTTGAGCAGGTAGGCGAGGTTGTCGGCCGGGACCAGGTCGTTGACGGCCACCACGTCCAGTTGCTTGCCGAGCAGCCCCTGTTCGCACAGCGCCCGGAACACCAGCCGGCCGATCCGCCCGAACCCGTTGATCCCGATCTTGACGGCCATCGCGTGCGCACTCCTGAGTGCCGTGGGGGGGAGAGGACGGAGTTACTTTACGGTTCGCGCTGGGGATTTCCACTGAGGGAAGGGACCTCACCCCCCGGCCCCCTCCTCCGACCCGGAGAGGGGGTGTTCAACGGCCTATCGTCTCTGTGGAAACCAGACTTTGACGGTGAGAAATCGCGCACCCCAGCGGGCCTCCTCGCTTGAACACCCCCTCTCCGGCTCGGAGAGGGGGCCGGGGGGGTGAGGTCTTCTTCCGTGCCAATTGGCGGTGTGCTACCCCGCCGATACTTCTACCTCCACATTCCTCCGGAGTCTCTCCATGTCGAACGTCGTTCGCGTCGCCGTCACCGGGGCCGCCGGCCGGGTGGCCAACAGCCTCGTCCTCCGCCTCGCCTCCGGCGAGGTGTTCGGGCCGAACACCAAGGTCGTCCTGCAACTGCTCGAAGTGCCCGTGTCCGTCGCCCCGAAGGCGATGCCGACGCTCGAAGGGGTCGGGTACGAGCTGATCGACTGCGGGTTCCCGACGCTGCAAGACGTGATCGTGACGGACGACCCGAATAAGGCGTTCGCCGGGGTGAACTGGGCGATCCTGGTGGGAGCTGCCCCGCGGGGGCCGGGGATGCAGCGGAAGGATCTGCTGGTGAACAACGGCAAGATCTTCGTCGGCCAGGGGAAGGCGATCGCGGCGAACGCGGCGTCCGACGTGCGGATTCTGGTGGTCGGCAACCCGTGCAACACCAACTGCCTTGTGGCCTATGAGAACGGCAAGAGCGTGCCGGCCGACCGCTGGCACGCCATGACCCGGCTGGACCACAACCGGGCGGTGGCGGCGCTGGCGTTGAAAGCCGGCGTGTCGAACGAGACGGTCACGAACATGACCATCTGGGGCAACCACTCGAACACCCAGTTCGCCGACTTCGGCAACGCCAAGATCGGCGGGAAGAAGGCGACGGACGTGATCACCGACCGGGCATGGCTGGAAAGCACTTTCCTGCCGGCCACGCAAGAACGGGGCAAGTTCATCATCGACAAGACCGGGGTGTCGTCGTCGTTCTCGGCCGCGAACGGGGCGATCGACCACGTCAAAGCGTTCGTGACAGGCACCAAGTCGGGCGACTGGACGAGCGCCGCGGTGGTGAGCAACGGCGAGTACGGGGTGCCAAAGGGACTGGTGTTCGGCTACCCGGTGACGACGAGCGGCGGCAACTGGAAGGTGGTCGAGGGGCTGACGCACGACGAGTTCGGCAAGGCGGCGTTCGCCAAGACGCTGAAGGAGCTACAGGAGGAGAAGGAGGCGGTGAAGGACCTGCTGCCGGGGTAAAGTAGCAGGCACACGCCGTGTGCCGCCCGCGGACGGCACACGGCGTGTGCCTGCTACTTTGGGCCACACCCTTGCGCTCCGCCCTGCTCGTCCACGGCCTCGGCCGCACGCCGGTGTCCATGTTCCCGCTCGCCGGTCCGATCCGGCGGGCGGGGGTTCGCCCCCATTTCTTCGGCTACTCTGCGTCGGTCGAGTCGATGCCGCGAATCGTCGCCCGGCTGAAACGGACACTCACGAAGCGCCAGCCCGACTACCTGATCGGCCACTCGCTCGGGGCGATTCTGCTCCGGCTCGCGCTGGCCGAGCTGCCGACGACCGGGGTGAAGCACTTCTTCATGCTCGGCCCGCCGAACCAGTCGCCCCGGTTGGCCCGGTACTTCACGAAGTGGGGGCTGCCATTCCGCCTGTTCTCCGGCTCAAGCGGGCGGTTCCTCGCCAACCCGGAAGATTACCTGCGGCTCCCGCCCCCGCCCTGCCCCACCACCGTCGTCGCCGGCACCGCCGGCCCGCGGGGGCGGTTCAGCCCGTTCGGCGACGAGCCGAACGACGGCGTCGTGAGCGTGGGTGAAACGAGACTGGACGACGCGCACCAGCCGCTGTTGGTGCCGACGTTGCACACCTGGATCATGTCCCACCCGCAGGTCCACGCCCTCGTCCGCGATATCATGACAGAAACACCATCCCGCCCGCACCGAGATGCACCATGACCACGGCCAAAAACGTCCTCGGCGGCCCGCTGCAAACCTGCTCCACCAAGCCGCTCACCGGGTTCTACCGCGACGGCTGCTGCAACACCGGCGAGGAGGATCTCGGCCTGCACCTCGTCTGCACCCAGGTGACGGCCGCGTTCCTGGCCCACCAGCGGGAGGTGGGGAACGACCTCATCACCCCGGTACCGCACTACCACTTCCCCGGACTGAAGCCGGGCGACCGCTGGTGCCTGTGCGTGCAGCGGTGGAAGCAGTCGCTGGAGGCCGGGTGCGCCGCCCCGGTGGTGCTGGAGGCGACGCACATCTCCGCGCTGGAGTTCGTGGATCTGGAAGACCTCCAGCGGCACGCCGTGAACACCGCCGGGAAGAAGTGATTGGCGGGGCGGCGGTCGGCCGGCTATAACTGCGGCATCACGTCGGAGCGAGACTCACCCCCCCTGGGAACCCGTCATGGACCTGAGCAACGTCAGCGAGCGTGGGAACGTGGAGGACCGCCGCGGCGGGCTGCCCGGCGGTGGAGCGGCGATCGGCGGCATCGGCGCCCTGGTCGTCACCCTGGTGGCCGGTTACCTGGGCATCAACCCGCAGGTGGCGAACCAGCTGTTCCAGGCGTTCGGCGGGGCGGCCCAGAAGCAGAAGGCCGGGCCGGGCAAGGCGGACGGGTACCCGGAGTTCGCCGGGAAGGTGCTCGGCACCACCAACATCGTGTGGCGGGAGTGGATCGCCCGCAACCACAACCGGCGGTACGAGGAGCCGACGCTGGTGCTGTTCGACTCGGCGGTGGTGCAGACCGGCGGATGCGGGAACGTGCCGAATGAGGCGGGCCCGTTCTACTGCCCGGCGGACAAGATCCTGTACCTGAACCCGGCCTTCTTCGAGACGCTGGAGAAGGAGCTGGGCGGGTCAAAGGCCCAGTTCTCGCAGGCGTTCGTCATCGCCCACGAGGTCGGGCACCACATCCAGAACCTGCTCGGGTACAACGCCAAGGTGAAGGCGTTCCAGGACCGGGAGGGGGAGAACGCGGGCATCCGGCTGGAGCTGCAGGCCGACTACCTGGCCGGGTGCTGGGCGTACCACGGGCAGCGGACGTTCAAGTTCCTCAGCAACCCGGAGAAGGACTTGCAGGAGGCGCTGAAGACGGCCAAGTCGATCGGCGACGACGCCATCATGAAGAAGATGGGCCGGGACGCAACCAACTCGTCCAAGTTCAACCACGGTACCGCCGCACAGCGGTACTTCTTCTTCAAGCAGGGGTTCGACACCGGCGACTCGACGAAGCGAACGCTGGACAAGTTTTTCGACCCGAACATCCGCCCGCTCGACCTCGGGCCGAAGACGTGGGGTCAGTGACGCGCGTTTTGGTGAACCCCGACCGCCAGGTCGGTGGGTGCGAGCTAGCAAACACGCACCCACGGCCCTTGCGGGCCGGGTTCACCCAGAACGGTACACGGCGTGTGCCGACTATTCCCGCCGCGCCAGGTACGCCCCGAGCGCCCGGTCCACAGGCTGGTCGGTCCGCAGCAGTTGGTAGTCGATGTGCAGGTCTTCCGTCGTCCGCCGCAGTTGCGTCCGCCACTCCTCGAAGCTCTTCAGGTACTCCTCCCGCAGCCGGCGGGCGTCCACCGTCAGCTCGTGCCCCCGCACCTCCAGGTTCTTGAACTTGGTCGGGTGCTTGAACGGGAACTCCAGCTCCTCCGGCGCGAGGATGTGGAACAGGATCACCTCGTGGTGCCCGTACCGCAGGTGCCGCAGCGCCCGCGACAGGGCCGCATTCTGGTCGAAGCAGTCGGACAGCAGGATCACCAGCCCCCGCCGCTTCAGGTGCTGCCCGGCGATCTTGTCCCACACCTCGCCGAGCGACGTCTCCCCGCCGGTCTTCGTGTCCTCCAGTTGCCGCAGCAGGGTGAGCAGGTGCTTGGAGCTGGTCTTCGGCGGGATGTACGCCCGCGGCTTGGTGTCGTGCGTGAGTAGGCCGACCGCGTCCAGTTGACCGAGCAGCAGGTACGCCAGGCTGGCCGCCACCTGCTGGGCGAACTCGAACTTGCTCAGCGGCTGGCTGCCGCGGTAGCCCATGCTGCCGCTCGCGTCCACCACCAGCACCGCCTTCAGGTTCGTCTCCTCCTCGTACTCCTTGATGAAGTACCGGTCGGTCTTGCCGTACGCCCGCCAGTCGATGCGGCGGATCTCGTCGCCCGGATAATACTGGCGGTGTTCGGCGAACTCGATGCTGAACCCTTTGAACGGGCTGCGGTGGACGCCGGTGAGGAACCCCTCCATCACCCGCCGGGCGACCAACGCCAGCCCGCCGAACCGGGCCAGCTCGGTCGGGTCGAACAGCTTCTTCCGCTGCGGCTTGGGCACGACATCCTCCAGAAGCCGCTTGCGGCTTCGCCTCGGGGGTCACACCACCGCCGGTTCGGGTTGCTGGACTGGTGCCGCCGCGGGCACTGCCGCCTTCGCCGGCCGCAGCAGGAACGACAGCCCGAGGGCGACCGTCCCGAACCCCATCGCCACCAGCCCGGCCAGCCAGTAGTTCGTCAGCGGCCCGCCGGGGTACTCCTCGCCGACGATCGCCCCGGTGATGAGCGGGCCGACCCCGGTAGCCAGATGCGACACGGCCGAGTTCAGGTTGGTGAACGCCCCCCGCAGCTTCGGGTCGGCCGACCGCAGCATCATCGCCTGGGCCGGCACCACCCGCCCGGCGGCCACCACCATGAACCCGCTGGCCGCCGCCGCCGCCGTCCACAGGCCGATCGGCGGCAGGTTGGTCACCACCAGCGTCATCACCAGGGTGAGGGCGGCGCAGATCAGGAACATCGGCCGCGGGCCGAACTTGTCGGTCAACACGCCGATCACGTTCATCATCACCAGCGAGCACACCCCGGCGACGGCGTAGATGATCGGCAGGTCCTCCGCCCGCCGCCCGCAGTTCGCCTGCATGTACGGGGCGATATACGGGATGATGATGAACGTGCCGAACACCATCGTCAACATGAACGCGAACGACCACAGGTGGTTCGGCTGCCGCACCACCGCGGCGAACTGGGTGAACGGGTTCGCCCGCGGGCCGGCCCGGTGCTTGGTGAGCGACGGCAGCCGCCACGCGGCCACCACCCACACCACCGCCCCCAGCCCGGCGATGGCCAGGAACGGCACCCCCCACTCCCCGGACCAGGTCGCCAGCGTCAGGCCGATCGGCAGGCCGATGATGCTGGCCACCGCGAACGACGACGTGACCGCCCCGATCGCCTTGCCGCGGCGGTGGTCCGGGAACACGTCGCCGATGACGGCCATGATGCCGGACGCGGCCACCCCGCCGAACGCCCCGGCCAGCCCGCGGGCGAGCAGCAGGTGTTCGTAGTCGCCGGCCAGCCCGCAGTACAGCGTGGCCAGGATGAACCCGGCGAACGCCACCAGCAGCACCGTCTTGCGGTCGAACCGATCCACCACCGCCGACGCCAGCACCCCGGCAGTCATCGCCGCCACCCCGTAGGCGGACACCACGAACCCGAACTGCCGCGGGGTGATCTTGAGCGACTGCCGCAACTGATCGCCCAGCGGCATGACGATGACGAAGTCCAGGATGTGGGTGAAGTTGATCGCCGACAACAGGACGATGAGCGTCCACTCGGCCGGCTTCAGGTTGCGGCGCACCGGCAGAGTGTCGGTGGTGGTGTTCATCAACCTGGTTCGCTGGGAATCGGTAGCCGGAGAATACCACACGGCCGCCAGCGGCTTACACCCGCCGGCTCTCGGCCGTGGCCGGGATGGTGTCCAGCAGCTTCTTGATCACGTCGTCGGTGGTGATGCCGTCGGCGTCGGCGTGGAAGGTGGTCATGATGCGGTGCCGCAGCACCGGCGGGGCCACCGCCCGGATGTCCTCGGTGGTCACGTGCACCCGCCCGCTCAGGATGGCCCGCGCCTTCCCGCCCAGGATCAGGTACTGGCACGCCCGCGGGCCGGCCCCCCAGCTCACCAGCTCGGGCACCCACTTCGGCCCGCCCTGCTCCTTCGGCCGGGTCGCCCGCACCAGGTCGGCGACGTAGCTGAAGATGTGGTCGGCCACCACCACCTGCCGCACCACGTCCTGGAACTTCAGGATCTGGTGCCCCTCGATCAGCGGGGTGAGTTCCACCTTACCCACCCCGGTGGTCGATTTCATGATCTGGATTTCCTCCCCGCGGCTGGGGTAGTCCACCCGGATGTTGAACATGAAGCGGTCTTGCTGCGCTTCGGGCAGCGGGTAGGTGCCCTCCTGCTCGATCGGGTTCTGCGTGGCCAGCACGAAGAACGGGGCGGGCAGCTTGTACGTCGTCCCGCCGGCGGTGACGTGCCCCTCCTGCATGGCTTCGAGCAGCGCGGCTTGCGTCTTCGGCGGGGTGCGGTTGATCTCGTCCGCCAGGATCATGTTGGCGAACAGCGGGCCGGGCAGGAACACGAACCGCCGCCGGCCGGTCTCCGGGTCGTCCTGCAAAATGTCCGTGCCGGTGATGTCGGCCGGCATCAGGTCCGGGGTGAACTGCACCCGCTTGAAGCTGAGCGCCAGCACCTTCGACACGGTGGACACGAGTAGCGTTTTCGCCAGCCCCGGCACCCCCACCAGCAGGCAGTGCCCGCGGCTGAACAGCCCCATGAGGAGTTGTTCCACCACCGTCTTCTGGCCGACGATCACCTTGCCGATCTGCTCCGTCAGCCGTTCGTAGGTGGCGGCCAGTTCGCGGACGGTCTGGGCGTCGGTGACGTTCAAGGCGACAGGTGGCATGGCGGTGCGGCGTGGGTGCGGGCGGCGACGCGACTATTGTACCAGCCGGCGGTAGAACGCCTCGAACCGGGCCACCATCGCCTCACGGCTGTGGTCGCGTTCAACCCTCCGGCGAGCTTCACGCCCGAAGCGGGATGCGAGGTGCGGGTCTTCGATCAGCTTCCCGATCGCGGACGCCAGGGCCGGTTCATCCTTCGGCGGCACGATCAGCCCGGACACGCCGTGGTCGATCAGCCGGGCGTTCGCCCCCACGTCCGTCGCCACCACCGCCCGCCCCGCCGCCATGTACTCCAGCACCGCGTTGGACATCCCTTCGGAGTGCGACGGCAGCACGGCGACATCCACCGCCCGCAGGAACGCCGGCACGTCGGCGGTCGCCCCGCGGAGGACGAACCGCTCGCCGAGTCCGAGTTCGCGGTGCAGGGATTCGAGCGCCGCCCGTTGTTCCCCTTCCCCTGCCACCTCGAACACCACGCCGGGGAAGCGGCCGAGGACGAGCTTCGCCGCCCGCATCAGCCCGTCGATGTTCTTCACGGCGCGGAGGTTGGCGACGCAACCCACCTTTCGGGTGGCCGACTCTCTCCGAGAGTCGGTTCCGGAGTCACTCTCGGAGAGAGTGACCCACCCTGTCCGATCGTACCGCTCCAGATCCACCCCGTTCTCGATCACCGTCACCCGCTCGGCCCGCACCCGCTCCGTCGTCCGGATCGCGTCGCGGCCCAGCTCCGAGTTCGTCAGGTACGCATCCACCGCCGGCCGGATCACCCGCCCGAGCCAGCAGTGCTTCCGCGTCTGCCAGTAGCCCAGGTTGTTCCGCACGCGGACGACCCGCCGCACCCCGGCCAGCTTCGCCACCGGCACGCCGAAGTACGACGAGTCGTTGAAGTAGATCTGGGCGATGTCCGGCTTCGTGGCTCGCCAGAACGACCACAGCCGCCGCGCCGCTGACACTGCCTTGACACCGACCAGCCGGGTGACGCCCAGCCGCAGCACCAGGCAATCCGCCGGTTCCAACGAACGGGACAACTCCCCGCCCCCGTTCAGCAACACCAGCGATGGCTCGAACCGGGTACGGTCCAGGGAGCGGATGAGGGCGAGCAGCTGCGACTCCGTCCCGGCCCGGCTCAGGTCGTCGATCAGGTAGGAGACGCGGATAGGTTGCATCCGAGACCCCACCCCCCGGCCCCCTCCCCGAACCGGAGAGGGGGAGAAAGAGGGCTTCTGTTCTTCTCCCCCTCTCCGGTTCGGGGAGGGGGCCGGGGGGTGGGGTCTAGTTGTCTGCATCTCACCCCGCCCTCCGCACCGCCCGGCCCGCCAGCCGGTCGAACAACTCCGCGTACCGCTCGGCTTGCGCCTCGAACGAGAACTCCCGCCGCATCCGCTCGCGGCCGGCGGTGCCGAGTCGCTTCCGCAATGGCTCGTCGGCCAGTAGTCGGCTCACCCGCTCCGCGATCACGTCCGGCTGACCGCTCGGCACCAGGAACCCAGATTCGCCGTCGGCCACCAATTCCGGCGTGCCGCCGACGGCCGTGGCCACCACCGGCACCCCGGCGGCGCTGGCTTCGAGCGCCACGTTCGGCAACCCTTCGGTGAACGACGGCAGCACCACCACGTCCGCCCACGGTAGGTAGCGGTCGAGGTCGGCGGAGTGGCCGGGCATCCGGAACAGGGCGGCGAGGCCGAGTTCGGCGACGCGGGCTTCGAGCTTGGCCCGCTCGCCGCCCTCGCCGAACAGCACGAACCCGGCGGTCGGGTGGATTCGCAGCACCTCCGCCGCCGCTTCCACCAGCACGTCGAACCCCTTCTCCGGGCTGAGCCGCCCGGCCGCCAGCACGACGTGTGACACCGGGGTGTCAGCGGGGAACAAGCCGCGGAGCCGGTCGCGGTACGCCGGGTCCGGGTCAGCGAACGCGGCGAGGCGGGCGGCGTTGCGGATGACGCTCAGCCGGGTGGAGGGCACCCCGCACCGCCGCACTCGCTCGGCCTGCCCGCTCGACACCGCCACCACGTGATCCACGAACCGCAAGTTCACCCGGTCGATGGTCTCGTACACCCGCACCTTCAGGCTCTCCCACGTCCACCCGCGGGAGACGGTGACGACCGGGATGCCGACCCGCCGGGCGGCCAGCCGACCGAGCACGTTCGGCTTGAACGTGTGGCCCACCAGCACGTCGGCCGCGGTGTCACGGAGCAGCCGGGTGAGTTCGTCGAGCGCCCCCGGCACGTCCGGGGTGTCGGCGGCGAGGCGGACGGTGGGGAAACCGGCGGCGTGGGCCTCGGCCAGGAACGGCTCGCACCGCCCGCCCTCGGGGAACGACCCGTAGGTGCTGCGGAACCGCGGCGGCAGGTGCCGGCCCAGCCCGAGCATCTGCCGCTCCGGGCCGCCGAACAGGGTGCTGGCCGTCAGGTGAACAACGTGCATGACGCGACGTCCTGTCGCCGGTGAGGCATCCGGGTGAGTGGGAAGTGTACGCCCCCGCCGAACGGGCTGTCGAGGGCGATTTGCGGTCAGCCGAACAGATCGGACACGCGGCACGAGAATCCGGACAGCACCGCCCCGCCGTCGAGGGTCGCGCCGGTCTCCAGCGTGCGGGACTCCAGCGGGTCGGTGATGACCGTCACCGACTTGTCCTCCGGGTCGATCACCCACACCAGCCGCACCCCGGCGAACAGATACTCCTTCGCCTTGTCCTTCAGCTTCCGCATCGAGTTGGACGGGGAGACGATCTCGACGCACAGGTCCGGCGGCTGATCGTGATAGCCGACCACCTCCTTGTCGAGCGGCAGGTTCTCCTTGCTGTAGTAGCTCACGTCCGGCCCGCGGACGGTGTCCGGATTGCGTTCGGTGATCGCCCCGCTTTCGGTGAACACGCGGCCGACGCGGTTCTGCTTGAGGAACAGTTTGATCACCATGAACGTGTTGCCTTGAACCTCGCCGTGTCGCAGTCCGGGGCCGGGCATCGCTTCGATCTCCCCGCGAACGAGTTCGTATGTCATCCCGTCACGCGGCTCGGCCGCCTGGAAAAACTCTTCGGCGGTGAGCGGTTTGGTCGCAACGGTTGCCATCGCTGGTCCCTCCGGAATCCCGCCCGCGCCGGCGAGCGGGGTGTGTCACTTACACCTTGCCCACGTTCACCCACTGCTTGCTCTTCGCCGAGTCGAGGATGGCGTCGAGGATGAGTTGCGTTTCCAGGGCGTCGCGGAACGTCGGGCCGGCCGGCCGGCCGCTGCTCAGCCCGGCCAGGAAGTCGGCCACCTGGTGCGTGAAGCTGCTGTCGTACCCGATCGCCAATCCTGGCACCCACCAGTTCGCCATATACGGGTGGTCCGGGCTGTTGTCCGTGACGTGGACGGACTTCCACCCGCGGATCGGGCCGTCGTCCTTGTAGTCGAACACCTGTAGCCGGTGCAGGTCGTGCAGGTCCCAGAACAGGCTCATGTTCTCGCCGTTGATCTCCAGCGTGTACAGCGCCTTATGCCCGCGGGCGTACCGGGTGCTCTCGAAGTTGGCGAGCGACCCGTTGGCGAACTTGCCGAAGAAGGTGCAGGCGTCGTCGATGCCCACCTTCTCCACCTTCCCCGTCAGGTTGTGCATCCGCTCCTTCACGAACGTCTCGGTCATCGCGCACAGGCTGTCCATCCCGCCGTTCATCCACACCGCCGTATCGATGCAGTGGGCGAGCAGGTCGCCGGACACCCCGGCGCCGGCCGCGGCGATGTCCAGCCGCCACAGCCCCTGCCCGCCCTGCGGCAGGTCGGACTTGATCGTCCAGTCTTGCAGGAACTTGGCCCGGTAGTGGAACACCTTGCCCAGCCGCCCCTCGTCGATCAGCTTCTTCGCCAGCGACACGGCCGGGATGCGGCGGTAGTTGTACCAGACGATGTTCGGCACCTTCGCCCGCTCCACCGCCTCGACCATCTTTCGCCCCTCGGCGGCGTTCATCGCCAACGGCTTCTCGCACAGGATGGCCTTGCCGTTGGCGGCGGCGGCAAGGGCGATCTCGGCGTGCAGGTTGTTCGGCACGCAGATGTCCACCGCGTCGATGTCCTTGCGTTCCACCAGCTTCCGCCAGTCCGTCTCGGTGCTCTCGTACCCCCACTGGTCGGCGAACTTCTTGATCTCGGCTTCGTTGCGGGCGCACGCCGCCTTCAGCACCACCTGGTGTTCGGACGGGAAGAACTGGCCGACCTGCTTGTACGCGTTCGTGTGGGCGCGGCCCATGAACCCGTACCCGATCATGCCGACGCGGAACGGTTTTTTCGCCATCGGTGGGAACCCGGAGAGGGACGAAGCGAGACGACCGCACGGGTCGCCGGAAGTTGATCCACAGAATACCGACGCGGCGGCGGACCGACCATCCGTCCGGCGATACCTTTCCTGTACCGTCCCCCGCCGGGTTCGCCGTCATGCTCCGGCCCGCCGCACACTGGATACTGATGACGGCGGTACTCGCCCCCGCGGTCGTTGCCGCCCCGCCCGATGCGAACACGGCTCAGCCGGTGAACCGCATGTGCCCGGTCATGCCGGACCAGCCGGCGAGCGAGGAGTGGTGGTGCGACCACGACGGGCGCCGGGTGTACTTCTGCTGCGAGCGGTGCGTGCAACTGTTCCGGGCGGAGCCGGCCAAGTACACGACGAACAGCCCCGACCAGCCGCCGGTTTCGTCCGACGAATCGCTCCGCTGGCTGGTCCCGATGGTGGCCGGCTTCGATCGCCTGGTCGAGTACCCGGTGCTGATCGGCGGCGGCATCGGAATGCTCGTGTTGACGCTGATTGCGATTCGGACGGTGCGGCGGGCGCGACGGTCGGGGGTGAAGTCACGGGTGGTCTACATCTGTTCGGCATTCCTGCGGCCGACCACGCTCGTCGTCCTCGCTCTCGCCACCGTCTGTGGCCAGTTCGGGCTGACGCTGTGGAACACCCGCCACCACGTCGCTCCGGGTTCACAAGTGGCGACAGCCGGCAGTGTGGACCACACCCCCGGCCATGTGACCGCCGGGAAGTACCTCGTCGGGTATTCGTGGCCGCACGGGTTGCACGCCCTGCCCCGCGGGCTGTCCAACACCTACTACCGCGGGAACGACGAGCGGAGCGAGAAGCTGTTCAACGGCGGGAACTACCTCACCGCCACGTTCCGAGTGTCGGTGGTGACGGCCGACGGGCGGGCGGTGAGTCCCGGCGACATCGTGACGGGTCAGGAGCTGCGGGTGCGGTGTGATATCACCCGCGCGCCGAACACGTCGGCCGGATTCTTCACGCCCGACCGCTTCGCGGTGGTCGTGCTGGCGAGCGGGCAGACGGCAGACGGGCTGGTGCCGCTGAAGACGGTTCGGGATGGATCCGATTGGTCGGCGGAAGGGGTGATCGGCACGCCCGCCGGGGGCGGGCACCAAAGTCTTCGCGGGGTGTGGTACCTGGGCCTGCTCCCGAAGCCGACGAGCGGCCCGACGCTCTTCATGCCGCACTACGCCATCCCGTTCGTGATTCACACCGACGGCGGGCGGGTGCGGGCCGAGTCGGTGGTGTGGATGACCGCCGTGTACGCCAGCCCGAACCTGGACGCCGCCGACGCGGACGGCCAGTGGTTCAGTGACCGGCCGATCCCCGAAATCCCCGACGGCCGCGGGTCCACCGACCCGAAACTGCTCGGGCTGGACCGGCCGGACGGGGAACACAAGCCGAGCACCGGAAAGAAGTGACCGGGTCGCTCACTTCTTCCCGGCGTAGTGGTCGTACACCGCCCGGCCGATGGCGGCGATGGTCGCCTGCCCCTGGTTGTCGAGCACCCACCGCTGGTCGTCGTTCTCGTTCGTCAGCACGCACACCGCCACCGGGATCGTCCGCTTCGCCTCCTTCTCCTTCGGCGTGTGCGTCGGATCAGGAATGTGGATGATACCGGCGTCGGTCCGCACCCGGTTCGTGGCCCCGGTCTTGTGGGCGACTGTCGTGCCCTCGGGCAGGTGCCGGACGAGCATCTCCTTGTCGTCGTTCTTCTCCAGGTGCCCGAGCATCGTCTTACACGCCTCGGCCGACGCCGCCTTGCCGGTGTGGATCAACTCCAGCAGCTTGAGCGTTTCGTTCGCCGACGTGGATCCGAGCTGGTACTTCTCCGACCGGGCCAAGTCCACGGACGATGTGCTCCGCTTGTACACCTTCGAGTTGATCCGCGTCTCGGGCACACCGAGCGTCTTCGTGGTCTCGTTCACGCTCTTGATGCCGATCTGGTCGAGTACCAGGTTGGTGGCGGTGTTGTCGCTGTACACGATCATCAGGCGGACGGCGTCGCGAAGCGGGAAGGTGGCGCCGTCGGAGAAGTGTTGCGTCAGGATGCCGGCGCCGGGCACCTTGTCGTCCTTCGTCAGCGTGAGGGTCTTGCCCAGGTCGATCTTCTTGTCGTCCGCCTGCCGGTACGTCTCGATCATCACCGCCAGCTTGATCAGGCTGGCCGTCTCCATCACCTCGTCGGCGTTCAGCGCGTACGCCTCCCCGGTGGACAGGTTCTTCACCGCCACCGCCACCTTGCCCTTGTGGGCGTCGGTGATCGGCTTGATCCGTTGTTCCAGAGTCGGTTCACCGCCGAGAGCGCGGAGGGCACAGAGGAGGACGACGAGACCCGAACAGGCCAGCCGGTGCATGGGGCAGTCTCCGTTACTTCTTCCGCCGCCGGGTGGCGGCGAACAGGTCGGACAGCGGTAGGCGAAAGCCGGGCAGCACCCGCCCGCCTTCCAGCACGTCGCCGGGGCCGACCCGTTTCGGCTTCTTGCCGGGGACGTACACCGCCGCCGACTCGGTCGGCGGGTCAATCACCCAAATCAGCTTCGTGCCCAATTCGAAGAGTTCGGCGATCTTGCGGTCGATCTCGGCGGCAGTGTTGGATGGGCTGAGTACCTCGACGGCCAGTGCCGGTACGACACCCCAGACCGCGTCGGTCGGCAACTCCTCGTCCGGTAACTCCGACCACGGGATGAAACTGACGTCGGGGAGCCAGATGTTGCCACAAGGAACGCGGTACGGGCAGTCCGGACCGGCCATTAACCCGAGATTCCGCTGTTCAACGAAGTTGCCGATACGACAGATGACTGCCACAGCCAGCACCGAGCCGTAGGTGAAGTTTGCCTTCTGCACCAGGGTGCCGTCGATCAGTTCGTACAGCCGCTTGGCGTCCCCCTCCAGGAAGCGGATCACGTCCGCCACCGTGGCCGTGCCCGGTGGCGGGTTCATGCAAATCCGGTGGAGCGGCACGAACCCCAGCCGCTCGTGCAGGTCGGCGGCGGTGGCGGGAAGAGCGAGGGTAGCTGTTTTCACGACCATCGGGAAACCCTCTTGGCGAACGGCGGGACGTGAATCCGCCGGTTTCGGGTGAACCCGGCCCGCCAGGGCCGTGGGTGCGATCCAGCCGACCCGCACCCACGGCCCTGGCGGGCCGGGTTCGCCATTAGGCGGCGTACTTGGCCCGCATGCCGTCCAGGAACTTCTTGCTGTCCGCCGTCACCTGCCACGCGTCCGGCCAGAAGCACAGGTCCACGCACCACCAGTCGTTCGGCACCCCGGCCGCCTGGAGCGCCGGGAACAACTGGTCGAACTTCAGGTGCCCGGTGCCGAACGGGTTGTGGGTGGACGTGTTGTGCTCGTTCAGGCTGCCGTCGCTGTCGATCACGTGGACGTGGGTGATCTTCCCCTTCAGCATGCCGAGCAGGTCGAGCGCCCCGCCGGGCAGCGTCTCCTTCTCCCCCTGGTGATTCGCGCCAATCGCCGCGCACATGTGCGCATGGCAGGTGTCGTACAGCACGCCGAAGTTCGGGTTCCCCTTCCCCTTCACCGCGTCCACCACGGCCACGATCTCGCTCGGCTTGTTGAACACGAACCCCGGTTCGAACTCCCAGCACACGTTCAGCCCGAAGTCGGCGGCCATCTTGCTGCACTTGTCCCACACCGCCACCAGCCGGTCCATGCCGGCCTGGTACCCGAGCTTCTTGCCGTCGTCGGTGTCGAAGTAGTTCGGCGCCAGCACCGTGTCCACGCGGATGGTCTTCACGTCCAGGTCGGCCGCGAACTTGCACCAGCCGAGGAAGGCGGTGCAGTACGCCGCCGGGATCTCGTCCATGATGCTCACGCCGGGCGTCTTGAACGCCCACAGGTCCACGGCGATGCCGGACAGGGCGAGACCGTGGTCGGCAATTGTCTTCTTGAGTTTGTCCCGGCTGGCCTTGGTCGGGTGCGACACCGGCGACGGGTGCGGGCCGAAACTGCCCAGTTCCACCCCGTCGTACCCCAGGTCTTGCAGCTTGTGCAGGATGACGTGGAAGTCGTTCGTCGGCTCGGTCTGGTTGAAGATGTACGCCCAGGTGCCGATGGAGATGCGGGCCTTGGCCATGAGAGGTTCCTTGGTGGCGGGGGTATTTACCGGCGGACGCCCTCGACGATCCGCAAGGATCAACGTAGTTTGACCGACCGGGATCGGGCAGGCTACCATCTCCACCTGTCGCCGGCGGACGGACCGAACCACGGTTGTACCAACCACTTCGGTCGGGGACAACGGATTTTCTGGCCGCACTCTCCGTCACGTCCGGATCATTCGGACTGTGAGAATTCGGTTGTTTTGCCCAACCCCGGCGCAAGGCGGCACCTGAACCGGCGAACTTGTACTACACGAACCGTGTCATCGTTGAGTGAACTTCATCAAAGTGGGGGATTTATTGTGACTGCGAAGCATGACCCGCAACACGGGAGTTGCTGCCTGGATCGGAACGCCACGGACGCGGAGAAGAAGCGGATGCCGAAGCTGGTGGTCGGATTGATCCACGGTGAACTGGCCCGCGGGTTGGAGAACCAGTTCAAGCAACTCGGCTGGCGGGTGTGTTCGGCCGACACGAGCGAAGAGGTGCGGGCGAAGGCCTACGGCGGAAAAGCGGCGGCGGTGGTGCTGCCGGCCGCGGTGTTCGCCGGCGAGAGCGGGTTCCTGACGTGCGCCAAGTTGGTGCGGGCGCTGCCCAAGGCGCGGGTGATCCTGGTCGGCCCGGACACGGAGGAGTGCGAGCGGCTGGCCCTGTTCGTCGGCGCCGCCGGGTACGTCGAGGAGACGGCGACGGTGGCCGAACTGGCCGCCGCCATCACCGGCAAGCCGATCCGGTCGAACTGAAAGAGCGAACCACAGAGGCAAAGGGACACCGAGAAGAACTCAATCCGTTCTTCTCGGTGTCCCTGTGCCTCTGTGGTTAGTCTTCCTCACTCCACCTCGAAGATCGCCTCAATCTCCACCGCCATGCCGCCGGGCAGCGAGTTGTGCCCGACGGCGCTGCGGGCGCCCACCCCGGCGTCGTCGCCGAACACGTCCTTCATCAGCTCCGAGTACCCGTTGATGACCTTCGGCTGGTCCACGAACTCGGGCGTGCAGTTCACCATGCCGAACGACTTGATCAGCCGCTTCACCTTGTTCAACGAGCCGAGCGTCTCCTTCAGCGTGGACAGGATGGCCAGCCCGGTCTGCCGCGCCGCCTCCTTGCCCTGATCGAGCGTCAGGTCTTTGCCCACCACCCCGAGGATGAGCGACTTGTCCGGCTTGAGCGGGCCGTGCCCGGACACGAACAGCAGGTTGCCGACCTTGATCGCCGGCTTGTACACCGCCACCGGCTTCGGCGCCGGCGGCAGGGTGAGGTGCAGTTCCTGAATCCGCTTGTCGAAGTCGGCCATGAGTGGCTCCGGGGTGATGGGTGGACTGGTCGCGGCTACTATACCCGCCACTTCGCCGCCGTCTCGTCGTTCACCGTCAGCCCCAGGCCGGGGCGGTCGGACACCGCCATCTGCCCGTTCACCAGCCGCGGGCTGCCGTCGAACAGCGGGGCGAACCAGTCAGTGTATTCGCACATGCGGCCGTACTGGAACGCCAGCCCGAGGTGCCCACCGACTTCCGGGCAGCGGACGGGGTACAGGGCGACGTGCTTCAGTTCCGCCGCCGCCACGATTCGCCGGGACGGGGTGACGCCGCCCAGCCGCAGCGGGTCGATCCGCACCGCCTCGATGCCGCCGCCGTCGATGGCGCGGGTGAAGTCGTCGGCCCGGTCGAACAGCCCGCCGACGGACACGCCCACGTCCAGCCGGTCGGCCAGCCGCCGCAGGTGGTCCGACGCCTCCGGCCGGAGCGGGTCGCTCAGCCCGTCCAGCCCGAGTTCCTCGGTGCCGACGGTGCCCAGCCAGGCGGCGGTGGCGAAGTCGTACCGGCCGGAGCAGTTGATTTCGAACCACGCGCCGTCCGGGATTTCGTCCCGCAACTGCCGCACCCGCTCGTAGTCCAGGTCCGGGTCGAGCGTGCCCACCTCGATCTGGATGCCGGCCGCCCCGCGGTCGAGCGCCGCCTTCGACTCCTTCACCGCCTGCTTCAGCCCGAGCGCCGGCGTGGCGGTGTCGATCGCGACCGGCTTCAGAGCGGTGCGGTACCCGCCGAGCAGCTCGTACAGCGGGGCGTTGGCGGCCTTGCCCTTCAGGTCCCACACGGCCACATCCACCGCCGCGAACGCGCGGGCGGCCAGCCCGACGAACCCGATCCCTTCCAGCTCGGCCCACGACTTGTTGAACACCCACTCCGACCGGCGGGCGTCCAGACCGACGACGATCGGGGAAATGACTTCGTCCAACAACGACCGCACTGCCGACCCGCCGCCGAACGTGTACGTGAATCCGAGGCCGGTGTGCGGGCCGTCGGTGAGCAGGCGAACGAGGACGAGATCGACGTGCGTGGCCGGCCGCGGGTCCTGCGCCGCCGGCAGGGACACCGGCCGCGGCAGCGGCACCCGGAGCAGATCGGTTTCGAGTTTGGTGATCCGCATGACGTCGGTCTTCTGTAGCCGGCCTCTGTGAGGCCGGTCCACATCGAAGTTATGAGGTTCCGGGGTCACAGACCCCGGCTACAGAAGACGGCACACGGAGTGTGCCTACTACTTATTCGCCGAGGTACGCCGCACGAATCCGCGGGTCGTTCAGCACCACGTCTGCCTTGTCGGAGAACGTCACCCGGCCGGTCTCCAGCACGTACCCGCGGTGGGCCACCTTCAGCGCCATGCGGGCGTTCTGCTCGACCAGCAGCACCGACATGCCCTGGTTCTGGTTCAGGTCGCGGATGACGCCGAAAATTTGCGTCACGATCTGCGGGGCGAGGCCGAGCGACGGCTCGTCCAGCAGCAGCAGCTTCGGCCGGGCCATCAGCGCGCGGGCGATGGCGAGCATCTGCTGCTGTCCGCCGGACAGCAGCCCGCCGGCCTGCCCCTTCCGCTCGTTCAGGATGGGGAACATGCCGAACATCTTCTCGATGTCGGCGGCGATGCCCGGCGGGTCTTTGCGGGTGAACGCCCCCATCTGCAGGTTTTCCAGCACCGTCAGCCGCGGGAAAATCTTCCGCCCCTCCGGCGACTGCGCGAGGCCGAGCTTGACGATCTCGTGCGCCGGGAACGTCCGCAGGTCGTTCCCGCCGAACGTCACCCGCCCCGCCCGCGGGCGGACCACCCCGGACACGCTCATCAGGGTGGTGGTCTTGCCCGCCCCGTTCGCCCCGATCATGGTGACGATCTCGCCCTCGTCCACCGTCAGGGACACGTCGTGCAGGGCGTCGATCGGCCCGTACCCGGCCCGCAGGCCGGCCACCTCCAGGATCGGCGGCATCAGTGGACCTCTTCTTTCCCCAGGTACGCCTCGATCACCTTCGGGTCGCGGCTCACCTCGGCCGGCGGCCCCTCGGCGATCTTCACCCCGTAGTCCAGCACCGCCACCCGGTCGGAGATGCCCATCACCAGGTTCATGTGGTGTTCGATCAGCACCACGGTGACGCCGCGGTCGCGGATGCGTTTGATCAGGCCCATCAGGTCGTTCGTCTCGCTCGGGTTCATGCCGGCGGCGGGTTCGTCCAGCAGCAGCAGTTTGGCGTCCGTGGCCAGTGCGCGGGCGATCTCCAGCCGCCGCTGGTCGCCGTAGGGCAGGTTCTTCGCCAGGTTCCCGGACTGCCCGGTGAGGCCGACGAACTTGAGCAACTCGACCGCTCGCTTCTCCGCCGCCACCTCCTCGCTACGCAGGCCGGGCAGCCGCAGGGCCATGGCGAACACGTTCCGGGAGAGCGTCCTGTCCATGCCGATGAGCACGTTCTCCAGCACCGTCATGTTCTGGAACAGGCGGATGTTCTGGAACGTGCGGGCCACCCCGCCGGCGGCGATGCCGTCCGGGGTGCGGCGGCCGCGGTTCCACACCACGAGCGCCCCGAGGGTGCCCAGCACCAGCCCGCCGAGGGCGGCGTATACCATCCGCTCGCTCAGCCCTTCGGTTTCGGACAGGTATTTCGTGGCGGCGGTGAACGCGGGGCCGACCTCGAATTTTGCCTCCTTCGCCTTGAACGGCTCCTTCACCGCCGCCACCCACAGCTTCTCCGGGTTCACGGCGATGAACCACGCCAGCGCCGCCACCACCACCCCGGTCAGCAGGCAGCCGAGCAGTACCTTCGGCGTCAGCTTCTTCGTCTTGTCGTCGCCGCCGAAGTGGACGGTGCCGGTGGTCGGCTGGTACAGCCCGGTGATGACGTTGAACACCGTCGTCTTGCCCGCACCGTTCGGGCCGATAACGGAGTAGATCTGCCCCTGCTTCACGTCGAACGACAGGTCGGACACGGCGGTGATGCCGCCGAACCGCATGGTCACGTCCGACACGGTGAGAACGGATGCGGTCACGACTGGCCTCCCTTCCGGCCGAGCGTCTCCACCTCGCCGGTGTTCCGCCCCATCGTGATCGGGTCGATGCCGTTGCTCACCGCCTCATCCGGGTGCAGCTCGTGCTTCATCCGCGACGACGGCACGATCCCTTCCGGCCGGAACCGCATCATCAGGATGAGGGCCAGCCCGAAGATGGCCAGTCGCCAGCCGGTGAAGCTGAGGCAGATGCGGCCGCCGGAGTTCGGGAACCACTCCTGGATCTTCGAGTCGATGATCGGGGTGAGGATGTTGTCGAACCCGACCAGCATGATCACCCCGACCAGCGCCCCGAGCCGGCTGCCCAGCCCGCCGAGGATGAGGCAGCACACCATGAAGATGCTGCGGTTGAAGTCGTAGGCGTTCGGATCGGCGGTGGAGGTCAGGCGGGTGGCGTACAGCACCCCGGCCAGCCCGGCCAGCCCGGCCCCGAGGGCGAACGCGGCCAGCTTCAGTTTGTTCGGGTTCAGCCCCATGCAGTTGGCCGCTAACTCGTCCTCCCGCAGGGCGATCCACGCCCGCCCCAGCCGCGACCGCTCCAGGTTGTGCAGCAGCAGGGCGACCAGGATGAGTACGCCGAGCGTCAGGTAGTAGAACGGGCGATAGTCGTCGGCCCAGGCGGACGGCGGGACGAGCGGCAGGCTGGGTGGCGGGATGGGGGACAACCCGCGGGTGCCGGCGGTGATCTTTTCCATGTTCCGCAGGGTGAACTTGGTCACCTCCCCGAACCCGAGCGTCACGAGCGCCAGATAGTCCCCACGGAGCCGCAGGGTCGGCGCTCCGAGCAGCAGCCCGAGGACAGTGGCCGCCAGCACACCCAGCGGCAGCACCACCCAGAACGGCCAGCCGAACGAGTACGCGGCGGTGGTGAAGATGCCGGCCACGTACGCGCCGACGGCGAAGAACGCGGCGATGCCCAGGTGCAGCAGGCCGGTGTACCCGACCACCACGTTCAGCCCGTAGGCGAGCAGGGCGAAGATGAACACCAGCGGCAGTTGTTCGCCGAGCGACCGCTGGGTCGCACGGAAGAACAGCGACTCGAATATCGGGAACAGCGGGTACAGGAGCAGGGCGAGGAAGATCGCCCCCTCCCACCCGATCGCGAACGGTTTCTTCACCGGGGGCGACATTACACCTTCTCCCGCGTGGTCGAGCCGAGCAACCCGGTCGGGCGGAACACCAGGATCAGAATCAGGATGCCGAAGATGAGCGCCCCGGCCCACGTCTCGCCGACGTACGCGCTGCCGTAGTACCGCACCAGCCCGATGATGAGGCCGCCGAGCACCGCCCCCGGGATGCGGCCGATGCCACCGAGTACCGCCGCGGTGAAGGCGTACAGCCCGTTCTGGAACCCCATCGTGTAGCTGATGGTGTTCACTTTCAGCGCGTACACCACGGCCCCCGCCCCGGCCAGCGCCCCGCCGATGGCGAACGTCAGCCCGATCACCTTGTTCGTGTCGATGCCCATCAGCTTGGCGGCGGTCGGGTTCTGGGCAGTCGCCCGCATCGCCTTGCCGAGTCGGGAATACTGCACGAACAGCGTCAGCCCGATCATCAGCGGCACCGTCACCCCGAACACCATCGCGTCCTTGTAGGTGAACCGGATGCCCGACCCCTCGGACATCAGGTTGGTGTCCGGGATCAAGTTCGGGAAGTTCACGTCCTGGGCGCCGCCCCAGAACAGGCCGACGTTCATGAAGATGAAGCTGACGCCGATGGCGGACACCAACGGGGCCAACTTGGGGGCGGTTCTTAGCGGCTTGTACACCACCCAATCGACAGCGAAGTTGAGCGCCCCGCAGAACGGCATGGCCACCAGCAGGCAGGTGAGCAGAATGACGGCCACGTACACCGGCGACGGGTCTTTCACCGTGGCGTCGAACCCCAGCCCGCCCAGGCCGAACGCGGCCAGAATGGTGAGCGACAGGAAGCAGCCGAGCATGAACAGGTCGCCGTGCGCGAAGTTGATCAACTCGACGATGCCGTACACCATGGTGTACCCGAGCGCGACGAGCGCGATCAGCGCCCCGAACGCGAGGCCGTCGATCGTCTGCTGGGTGAACGCTTGCCAGAAGGCCGAGTCGGCGGCGAAGATCATGGCGGATTCCGGGCGGAGTCGGTCGTCAGTTCCAGCTTGCGGTCGAACACGAACTTGCCGTCCTTCACCGTGTTCCCACTCATCACCTTCGAGTCGGTGTCGCCGTTCGCGTCGAACGACCAGCGGCCGATGGTGCCGACGTAATCTTTGGTCGCCAGCCCGGCCAGCCGCACGGCGTCGCGGTCCTTCCGCCCGGCCCGCTTGAGCGCGTCCAGGGCGACCAGCCCGCACTCGTACCCGTAGGCGGCGTAGGCTTCGGTCGGCGGCTTGCCGTACAGGGCGGTGAAGTTCTTGATGAACGTCGGCCCGCGGCCGTCCTTCAGCTCCTCGATCGGCAGCCCGCCGAAGGTGGCGTAGAACGGCGCCTTCTCGAACGACTCCTTGCCGGCCGACTCGATCATGGCCGTCTCGAACGTGCCGTCCGGCCCCATCATCGGGCAGGTCAGGCCGACGCTGATCATGTCCTTGAAGATCTGCCCGGCCTTGGTCTGGGTGGTGCCGCCGAAGTACACCAGGTCCGGTTTGGCGTCCTTCACCTTCTGGAGCAGCGGCTTGAACTCCTGCTGCTTCGAGTCGATGCTCTCCTGCCCGAGCACCGTGATGCCGAACTTCTCCTTGCACGTCTTGTGGAACAGGTCGGCGATGCCCTTCCCGTACACCTCGTTGTCGTCCAGGATGTACACCTGCTTGGCCCCCAACTCGTTCGCCCACTGGGCGGCCACCGCCCCCTGCACGTCGTCCGCCGGCACCACCCGGCAGAAGTTCACCCGGCCGGTCGGCCGGTAGCACTGCGGCTCGTGCTTGTCGCCGGTGTTCGGCTTGGTGAGCGCCGGGGCGGTGTTCGCCGGCGAGATCATCAGGATGTTCGCCTTGTTCAGGATGGGCATGCTCACCTTCGCCGCCCCGGAGTTGTACGTGCCCACGTACACCATCACGTCCGGGTCGGTGCGGGCCTGGTTGGCGTTGGCGATCTCCTGCTCGATGGTCCAGTTGCCGGCGGCGGCGGTGGCGTCGTCCAGGTCCAGGTATTCCAGCTTGTAAGTGCGGTCGCCCAGGGTGATCTGGTGGTTCACCTCGTGCAGGGCCAGCTTCAGCCCCTGCACGATCGAGTCCGTCTGCCCGCGGGCGCTGCCGGACCGGGGCAGGCTGGACACGATCTTGATCACGTCCGGCTTGCCCTTGGCCTGGGCGTTGTCGGACAGCGCCAGCCCGGCCACCCCGGCGGCGACGAACAGGACGAGAAGGACGAACGGCAGGGTGACCCGGAACGGCATGGCAGCGATCGGGTTCGGGCGGAGAGGTTGAGCGGCATGCTACGGCCTGCGTTCCGGGCCGTCAACGATTTACGCCGCGGCCGAGTCCAAGATGAGTGTCACCGGGCCGTCGTTGGTCAGTTCCACCCGCATGTCCGCCCCGAACACCCCGGCCTGCACCGGCACGCCCAGTGCCCGCAGGTGGTTCAGGAATTCGAGGTACAGCGGTTCGGCCTGTTCCGGCCGGGCGGCGTTGACGAAACTCGGACGCCGGCCCTTCTGGCAATCCGCGTACAGTGTGAAGTTGCTCACCGACAACACCGCCCCGCCCACGTCCTGCACACTCAAGTTCATTTTCCCGTCGGCGTCCGGGAAGCACCGCAGGTGAGCGATCTTGTCCGCCATCCAAGATATCTCTCTCGCCGTATCCGCGGGGCTGACGCCGACCAGGGCGAGCCACCCGCGGGCGATCTCCCCGACGGTCTGCCCGTCCACCACAACCCGCGCCGCCGACACCCGCTGGAGGACCACCCGCATGTGAACCCCGGTTGCCGAGTGCAATCGGCGGGTAGTATAGGGTGGCCCGCTCTCTCCGAGAGCGGGTGACTTGTTCCCGCTTTCGGAAAGAGCGGGCCACCCTGGGAATCCGTCATGGGCATGAACGACTTCTCGGCGCACCAGCAGAAGATCATCAAGCGGTACTACCAGAACATCGATTCCATCTCGCTCCAGAAGCTCGGCGAGATGGTGACGGAGCTGTACCTGGCCGAGGGGAAGAAGCGGGAGCGGCTGTGGAAGAACGCGACGGCGGCGATGCAGAAGATGGGCGTCCACGCCAACCGGATTGATCAGATCGTGAAGGCGGACAAGCCGGAATTGCTGGCCGAGCTGGTGCAGGAGATGCAGGGGAAGGGGTGAACCCCCTCACCCCCAACCCCTCTCCCACAGAGGGGAGAGGGGAGCCAGAATTACACCCGCGTGCTGATGAACCCGCGGACGTGCCCGCCGCTGTTCGACACCTCGCCCCGCAGCCCGCCGAACCCCGGCAGCTCGATGTCCCCGCTGCGGGTGACCAGGAACACCGCGTCGGTACTCTCGCACGCCGCGTCCCCGTTCGGCAGGTCGCCCCACACCCCGGCGTCCACCACCACCCAGTCGAACCACTGCCGCAGTTGGTGCAGCAGCTTCGGGAAGTCGGACGCCATCTGCTCCTCGGTGGCGTCGGTCGGGATGCCCGTAGACAGCACGTGCAGGTTCGGCACCGGCGTCGGCTGGACCGCCCACGCCAGCGGGATGGCCTGCCCCATCACCTCGGCCAGCCCCGGCGACTCGGCGCACCCCAGCCGGCGGGCGACGCCCGGCCGGTCGAAGTGGGCGTCCACCGCCAGCACCCGGCTGCCGTACTCCTGGGTCATGCCGACGGCGTGGTTCAGCAGCACCGTGCTGGTGCCGGCCGACGCCGCCGCCGACGTGAACAGCACCACCCGCGGCCCCGGCTCGTCGAACTGCCGCACGATCTCGTCCCGCACCGTCCGGTACTCCGCGCTCACCGGGTGGTCCGGGAAGTGATGCACCACCACCTCCGGGGCGATGCCCGTCTGCATCAGCCGCAGGCCGGGTTTGGGCAACTTGTGGAAGGTGACGGACAGGTACTTCGTGTGCTCGGGCAGCGGCGGTTCGGCGTGCCGTTCAACCACCGGCGGTTGCGGGCGAACAACCGGCGGCTGCGGCAGTTTGTGTGCGGACGTGACCACGCCTTCCGGGCCGCCCACCTCGACGAACGGCGTCACCTCCACCGTCGCCGGCCGGTCCGGGGGGACCGACGGGGTTTCGGCCGGCGACCCGGTGACCACGCGGAACATGCGGCTCATGGGGGATTCCTTCGCCTGCTGCGGTGCGGTGTCGGCACGTCCGTCGGGCTAGGCCGACTTCCGCTTGCCCTTCCTGGGCGTCGTCTGTTGTGTCGTCTTGGCGGGGCGACGGAGTTGAACCGCGGGCGGCGGGGTGGCGGACGGGACGACTTCCCCAGGCGTCACATCCGGACGGATCGGCAGCAAGACGGCATCCCCCGGCTCCGCTGCGAGCAGGTCGAGTTGAACCAGGGCGTCGTACACGGGTTCGGCGTCCACGCATTCGTGCCCGGCGTCGGCGGCCAGTTCGACCGCCCGACCGGCAACGCGGTTCACCGCCCGAGGGATGCCACCGGCAGTATCGGCGATCAGCGCCATCGCCTCGTCGGTGAACAGCCAGTCCGGCCGTCCACCGCACTCGCGGACCTGATGCCGGACGTACCGTACCGTCTCCTCACGGGTCATCGGCTCCAGCCGACACCGAACCGCAACCCGCTGGGCAAGTGCCCCGAGTCGCTCCCGGATGGTCGGCAGCCCTGCCAGCAGCATGAACAACGGGGCGGATCGCTGCACCCCCAGGTTGCCCAGCAGCCGTAGTTCCTCGCACACCTCGGCCGTCAGGTGGTGCGCCTCATCCACGAACACCGCTACCGACCGGCCCGCATCGAGTGCCGCGAGGATTGCCTCGTGGACCGTCAGTCGCAGCTCCTGCTCCCGCAGGCCGACGAAATGCTTGCCGAGGTCGAACAGCATCGCTTGAAGGAAATCGGCCGGGGTCGCGGCCGGCGGGTAGTTCACGAGCACCCGCAGGGTGTCGTCGGGCAGAGTTTGCATCACCCGCAATGCGGCCGTGGTCTTTCCCGATCCGGACTCGCCGTCGATCAGCGCGACGCCGCCTTCCGCCGCCGCGCGCTTCAACCCTGTGATTGCTGCGTCATGCGATTCGATCGGGCAAACCAGCGACGTGTCGGGCGTGGCGCGGAACGGCCGGCGGGTGAGGCCGAAGCGGGTCAGATCCATGACGGAATCCTCGTTGCGCTCCGACAAGCACACCGAGTCTGATCGACGCCGGTGAACGCGCGACTTGAACCGTTTCACCGTCTGTAATCCCGACGCCGGTTGTGCCGGTCGGGGAAGATTGGGTGAAAATGGCATTGGTTTTGGACTTGCTCCGGCGGCGGACCGGCCGGTATACATTCCGCTTACCATCGCGACTGCGAGCAAGGGCTGCACGGAGGCAGTTCATGAGCAGGATGCTCTCCCTTTTTTCCGCCGGGGTCGAACGGGCGGGGCGGTTTGCATCGGCCGGGCAACTGGCCGACGCCCGCTCCGCACTCGACACCGCCCTGCCCTCGGCCACGGATTCGGCCGAGGCGGCCCGCGGGCACGCGGCGGCAGCCGAGGTGGCGGTGCGGGCGGAGCGGTTCAAGCTGGCCCGCCGGCACCTCCGAGAAGCGGTGCGACTGCGGCCGACCGCCGGGTTGCACTTCGCCCTCGCCCAAGCCTACGAGACCGACCCGTTCGGGTGCGACCGGCGGGCCGCTAAACACTACAAGAAAGCCCACCAGTTGGACGCTTCGACGCCCAAATACAAAGCCGCCCTCGGCCGCGCCATGGTGCGGATCGGGGAGACGAAGTCCGGGGTGAACGTGCTGTGCCGGGCGGTGACAGCCGCCCCGGTGGACCGCGAGGTGTTGCAGATCGCCGCGGAGGGGTTGGCCGAGGCCGGCCAGTCCGAGCGGGCGTTCCGCCTGCTCAGCCAGGCCCGGTTCCTCGCCCCGCACGACCCGGCCATCCGCCAGTTGTGGCAACAGGCTCGGTTCGACCTCGCGGCCCAGGGGCAGCGGGCCGAGCGGCCGACGAGCGCACCCCAGCCGGCGGTGCTGCCGTTCCTGAAAGTGTTCGAGGCCGAACCGGCGGACGGACGGACGACGCGGCGCGATGTGGGCAGCCGCCCGGCGGCGCACATCGGCCGGTTGCGGACGTACCGGGCGGACAACCGCTGATTTCCCTCGCGCGAAGCCGCGAGCGGCTTCGCGCGAGGGTCACTCCCCCTTTTTCGCCCGGCTGGCGGCGGTCGAGACGAGCTTCTTCAGCGACTCCAACTCCGGCAGGCTGAGCTTCCGCGCCTTCCCCTTCGGCAACTTGTCCAGCAGCACCGGGCCGATGGCGATCCGCCGCAGCCGCATCACCTTGTGCCCCAGCTTGGCCAGCATCCGCCGGATCTCGCGGTTCTTGCCCTCGCACAGCACCACCCGCAGCCAGGTGCTGTCCCCCTGTGGCTTCACCCGCTTGACGTGCTTCGCCTTCACCTTCCCGTCGCTCAGCCACACCCCCTCCCGCAGCCGCTCCAGGTCGGCGATGGACGGCTTGCCGGCCACCAGCACCAGATACGTCTTCTCGATCTGGAACCGCGGGTGCATCAGCTTGTGCGCCAGGTCGCCGTCGTTCGTCATCAACAGCATGCCCTCGCTCGCCTCGTCCAGCCGGCCGACGGTGTACACCCGCTGCTCGACGTGCGGGATGAGTTCGAGGGCGAGCGGCCGCTGGCTCGGGTCGTGGTTGGTGCACAGGTAGCCGACCGGCTTGTGAACCACCCAGTAGACTTGCCGCTCAGTCCGCACCGGCGAGTCGTCCACCGCCACCTTGTGCTTGTCCGGATCGACCTGCGTACCCAGGTTGGTGACGACCCGACCGTTGATTCTGACCCGCCCGGAGGCGATCAGGGTGTCGCAGTGCCGCCGCGACCCGACCCCGGCGTGCGCCAGGAATTTGTTCAGGCGTTCCATGCGGGCATGATACGAAGCCGCTCGCGGCTTCGCGGACGGCTACTTCCCCTCCCCGGTCGGCGTGGCCGGCCGCGGGCCGCTGTTCGTCTTCGGCTTGGTGGCCGGCGCCTTGGTGTCGGCCGGGGCGCCGACCGCCGGCTTCATCGGAGTTTGCTGGCCTTCCAGCCGGGCGATCTTCTCGCGGGCTTCGAGCAGGTTCTTCTGGATGTCCTTCAGCGTCTCTTCGATCTGCTTGTGCTGCACGTCGCGGCGATCCCGCCGCTCGATGTCGTACGCCTGGTTCTTGTCCACGTCCTGCCGCAGCTTCGCCAGGTCGTCCTTCGCCGCCTTCGCGTCCGCCGACGCACCCGTCAGTTTCTCCTTCAGCACCTCCATCGCGGCCACGTCCTTCTTGAGCGCCTCCACCTGGGCGGTCGCCTCCTTCTTCACCTCGTCCAGTTCGGCCCGGTGCTTGCCCGCCCGCTCCTTCAGGCTGTCGATCTCCCGGCGGTACTCGGCGTAGGTGGCGAGTTGGGTGCGGAGGGCGTTCAGGTCGTCCTTCTTGGCCGACTCCGCCTTCGCCTCGTGCAGCCGGCTCACCTCGTTCCGCAGCTCGCTGATGTTCCCGTTCATGCTGTTGAACACGGTGATGGCCACCAGCGCGGCCACGCTGATGAGCGTCCCGCCGAACACCCGCCAGAACACCGACAGCTTTTCCTCCTCGGTCCGCAGCGGGTCGTGGTGCCGGGTGGCCTCCGCCATCACCGCCACCGCCCCCATCCGTTCGTCGTGCTGGTCGTCGCTTCCGGTGCGCTTCGTGGACACGGCCGTGATCCCCCTCTTGGTTGCCCTACACACGCCCCCCGACCCCTCACTTGCGCGATCGGCACCGGCTATATCGGCCGACGGATGGGTGGACAAGCGGAATAAACGGCGGGGGATGAGCAGACCGCTTGTTCCGACGAATGCCGTTGGTACAGTGTGGGCAGAGTTGTCGGCCACGGCCTCCCCCCGCCTTCGGAGTTCCCCCATGTCCGCCCGTCGGAGTGTGTGCCTCGCCCTTGTCCTGTTCACCACGTCTACGTTCGCCGCCGACACGCCGAAGACGCTCGGCACCATCGACCGGCTGGACCCGAAGTTCGACGACCTGATCCCGAAGGACGCGGGCATCGAAATCCTGGCCGGCGGGTTCGACTGGAGTGAAGGGCCGGTGTGGGTGAAGGGGGCGGACGGCGGACACCTGTTGTTCTCCGACATCCCGAAAAACATGACCTGGAAGTGGAACGCGAAGGACGGGCTGAAGGAACACCTGAAGCCGAGCGGGTACACCGGCATGGACAAGTTCACCGGCAAGGAGCCGGGGTCGAACGGGCTGACCCTGGACAAGGACGGCAAGCTGATCCTGTGCCAGCACGGCGACCGGCGGGTGAGCCGGCTGGTGGACGGCAAGTTCGTCACCCTGGTGGACAAGTTCGAGGGCAAGCGGCTGAACAGCCCGAACGACTGCGCGTTCAAGAGCAACGGCGACCTGTACTTCACCGACCCGCCCTACGGCCTGCCCGGCCAGATGAAGGACAAGGGCAAGGAACTCGACTTCCAGGGGGTGTACCGGCTCAGCCCGGACGGCAAGCTGACCCTGCTGACGAAGGAGATGACCCGGCCGAACGGCATCGCGTTCAGCCCGGACGAGAAGACCTTGTACGTCGCCAACTCGGACCCAGAGAAAGCGATCTGGATGGCGTTCCCGGTGAAGGCGGACGGCACCCTGGACGCCGGCAAGGTGTTCTTCGACAGCACGCAGTGGGTGAAGGACAAGAAGCCCGGCCTGCCGGACGGGCTGAAGGTGGACGCGGCCGGCAACGTGTTCGCCACCGGGCCGGGCGGGGTGATCGTGTTCGACAAAACCGGCAAGCACCTGGGCACCCTGACCACCGGCGTGCCGACCGCCAACTGCGGGTGGGGGGACGACGGCAGCACCCTGTACATCACCGCCGACAAGCAACTGGTGCGGGTGAAAACGAAGACGAAAGGGGCCGGCTGGTGAGCCGCGACCCGGACCGCCACACGTACATGATCAACCACCTCATTCCGGTCGAGGTTGTGGTACACTGACTGAAATGCCTCCGGGGTTGGAGTTCACGCTTCAGCGTGTGGAACGCTCACTCACGCTGAAGCGTGAACTTCAACCCCGGCCGGGTTCACAACGGGTTGCGGATCACACCCCCCGAGGCCACGTCATGCGTTTCGTCCTGCCGGTCCTAGCCCTCGCCGCCGTCGCCGCGGCCGCCCCCGCTGCCGACACCCGGCGGATCGACGACGCCGTCAAGAAGGGGGCGAACTACCTGCGGGGGTCGTTCGACCCGTCCAAGAAGAACACCGGCGGGGTCCACGGGGCGGGCACGATGGCCCTGTGCGGGCTGGCCATGCTGGAGACGGGGGTGAAGCCGGATGAGCCGGCGATGAAGTTCATCGCCGAGACGCTGCGGGCCATCGCCCTCGCCCAGCACGAGACATACCACGTGTCCCTGTGTGTGCTGTTCTTCGACCGGCTGGGCGACCCGGCGGACGTGCCGGTCATCCAGATGCTCGGGGTGCGGCTGTACGCCGGGCTGGGGGCGAACGGGTCGTACAGCTATCAGGTGTGGGAGCAGGTGGACGCGGCCGAGCTGAACCGCCTGCAGGGGGCGCTGCAGAAGCGGGAGTTGCTCGGCGGGGACAAGAAGCCGGACAAGAAGGACGACGGGTTCCTGAAGCCGACCGACGGGGCGGCGGCCGAGCGGGCGAAGCCGAAGCTGCACTCGGAGGCGGCCCGCATCCTCGGGCTGGTGAAGCAGACCATCCAGGCCCGCGGCCGCGGGAGCATCGGCGGGGCCGGCGGGGCGGTCGGCAGCGGGGACAACTCGAACACCCAGTTCGGGCTGATCGGCCTGTGGGTGGCCGGCCGGCACGGGGTGCCGATCAAGGACGCCATGGCGGTCATCGAGGCGTACTTCCTCACCACCCAGAACACGCGGGACGGCGGGTGGGGGTACAACATGACCGGCAACGCCAACTCGACGGTGGCGATGACGTGCGCCGGGCTGCTCGGGCTGGCCGTCGGCAAGGCGTCCCGCGACCCGGAGAAAGCCAAGCCGGACAAGAAGGACGGGGAGAAGGTGGAGGGGGCGGAGAACGACCCGTTCTTCAACCCGAAGACCGGCGACGGGGACAAGGCCGAGCCGCCGGTGAAGGCCCGCCCGTCCACCGCCCGCGACCGGGCGGTCGAGGCCGGGCTGAAGGCCATCGGGTCCGTGCTGGCCACCAGCCAGGGGGGCATGGGCAACTTCGTCGGCATGGGGAACAGCCTGTACACCCTGTGGTCGATCGAGCGGGTGGCGGTGGGGTACCAGCTGGAGACCATCGGCGGGGTGGACTGGTACGACTACGGGTCGGCCATCGTCCTGACCAAGCAGGGCGGGGACGGGTCGTTCAACGACGACCAGTACGGGCCGGACATCAACACCGCGTTCGCCCTGCTGTTCCTGGCCAAGGCGAACTTCACCAAAGACCTGTCGGCCAAGAACAAGGGCAAGGATCCGGGCAAGGTGGAACTCCGCGGGGGCGGCGCCCAGAACCCGCTCACCGCCCCGCCCTCCCAGGACAAGGACCGGGTCAAGCGCGGCGCCGGCGGCGGGGCCGCGGCCGGCGGGGTGAACGACACCCCCACCCCGCCGAAAGGCGGCGGCATCGGCCTGCCGGAGGTGGAGAAGCCGACCGAGGCGACCGAGGCGGAGAAGGTGGCGAAGGCGCTGACCGGGGCGGCGAACGAGGCCGAGTTCACCAAGGTGCTGACCGAGGCCCGCGACACGAAGGGGGCGAAGTGGACGAAGGGGCTGGTGCTGGCCGCCGCCCGGCTGGACGGGGAGAAGCGGCGGCTGGCCCGCGAGGCGCTGGCCGAGCGGCTGGTGCGGATGACGGAGCCGACGCTCCAGGGGATGCTGCGGGACAAGGAGGCGGAGCTGCGGCGGGCGGCGGTGCTGGCGTGCGGCATGCGGGACGAGAAGGCGTTCATCCCGTCCTTGATCGAGCGGATCACCGACCCGTCGGACGTGGTGGTGCGGGCCGCCCGCGCCTCGCTGGTCAGCCTGGGCGGGGTGGACTTCGGGCCGAAGCAGACGGACGACGACAGCAAGATCAAGGCGTCCGCCGCGTGGAGCAAGTGGCACGAGGGGCAGTCGAAGAAGTGACCGGGCGGGCGGGCGATGCCGGCACGAAATCGGCGGCACGGGGGTTTTCCCCGTGCCGCTCGCGTTACCGGGATGTTAAATTCGCTCCACCCCGCGGCCGCCCCGGTCGCACGCTGCCCCGAGGACTTCCCCTTGTCCGCTGATGTCACGCCGCCCGCCGCGGCCGCCCGCCACCCGATCGCCATCTGGTTCTTCTTCTGGGGGGAGTTCGCAGAGCGGTGTAGCTACTACGGGATGCGGGCCATCCTACCGCTGTACCTGACCACCAAGCTCGGCCTGCCGGACGAGAAAGCGAGCCAGTGGTACTACCTGTTCAAGATGGGCTGCTACTTCCTCCCGCTGCTCGGCGGCTGGCTGGCCGACCGCTATCTGGGCAAGTACTGGACGATCGTCGGGTTCTCGGTCCCGTATGTGATCGCCCAGCTACTCATCGGCATCGAGAACGATTGGGTGGTGATGCTCGCCCTTGCCCTGTGTGCGATGGGCAGCGGGGTGATCAAGCCGAACATCTCGGCCCTGATGGGCCTCACCTACGACCAGCAGCGGCCGGGGAACGGGCCGCTCCGGGCCAGCGCGTTCCTGTGGTTCTACTTCGCGGTGAACGTCGGCGCGCTCATCTCGCTGTTCGCCCTGCCGCTCATCCGCGACGACTACGGGTATCAGGTGGCGTTCCTGGTGCCGGCCGGGTTCATGGCGGTGGCCCTGGCCATCTTCGCCCTGGGCAAGTCGTACTACGCGACGGAGACGGTCGGCCCGCCCCCGCCGATGACCGCCGAGCAGCGGGCCGAGCAGCAGCGGACGATCACCCGGCTGCTCGGGGTGTTCGGGCTGACGATCTTCTTCTGGGTGGTGTACGAGCACAACGACACCCAGTGGACGTTCTTCGCCCGCGACTACATCAACCGCTGGATGCCGGACTGGGCGCCGACCTGGCTGCGGGGCGGGAAGCGACTGGCGGCCGACCAGTTCCAGTTCATCAACGCCCTGTGCGTGCTGCTGATGATCGTCTTCTTCCAGTGGTTCTGGAAGCGGGTCGATCCGACCGGCAAGCGCGTGCCGCACACCACCAAGATCCTGCTCGGGTTCGTGTTCACCGGGGCCGGACCGGCGATCATGGCCCTAGCCGCCGCGTCCGCGGCTAACGCCGCCCCGGCGGTGACTGCCGCCGCCGAGAAGGCGGCCGTCGCCACCTTCGACACCCAGACATCTGTGGGGGCGGCCGCGTTCGCATCACCCGCGGTGGTGGTGGCGACCACCGCCGAGGCGGCCGGCGACCGGGAGAAGGTGTCGATGCTGTGGATCGTCGCGGCGTACGTTCTGCTCACCCTGGGTGAGGTGCTGCTGTATGGCACCATGCTCGACCTATCCTACGCCTACGCCCCGGCCCGCATGAAGGGGTTCATCACCGCCTGCTTCCTGGTGACCAACGCCCTCGGCAACCTGATCAACTCGCAGTACGCCAGTACCTACAACACCGTGATGTCCCCGCAGGTGTTCTTCGCCCTCGACGCGGCCATGTGCGTGGGGGCGGCGATCGCCTTCTTCTTCGTCGGCCGGCAGTTCAACCGGAGCAACGCGGCAGCCGCCGCGTGAGTGACTCGCGACGGAGGCGGGGGTTTCGCTGGTGTCCCGCTTTCAGGCGGTTTGGAATCGCCGAGAAGACCGGCTGAAGCCGGGACACCAACCCGGCCCCGCTCCCTCACGGTCGCGGCTCGATCAATTCCCTGAGGACTCGTCTTGTCCGCACCTGTGCCGACCTCGCACCCGAAGGGGTTCTGGTTCATCTTCTTCGGCGAGCTGGCCGAGCGGTGCAGCTTCTACGGCATGCGCGGCCTGCTCGCCATGTACCTCATCCACGTGTTCGGCAAGACGAAGGGGGAGGCGAGCGAGGTCGTCCACCTGTACATGGCCGGGTGCTTCGCCACCGGCCTGATCGGCGGGTTCATCGCCGACCGCTTCCTGGGCAAGTACTGGACGATCGTGGCGTTCAGCGTGCCGTATGTGATCGGCCAACTGCTCATCGGCCAGTCGAACGAGACGCTGGTGTACGTCGCGCTGGTCATCCTGGCGTTCGGCAGCGGGGTGATCAAGCCGAACATCTCCACGCTGATGGGCATGACCTACGACCAGCAGCGGCCGGGACAGGACCAGCTCCGCACCCGCGCGTTCGGCTACTTCTACATGGCCATCAACGTCGGCTCGCTGCTGTCGTACCAGATCTGCCCGCTGCTCCGCGACTACTTCGGGCAGGTGGACCCGAAGACCGGCCTGCCGGCCACCCCGGAGTCGGCCCGCGCCGGCTACCTGGCCGGGTTCCTGTTCCCGGCGGTCCTGATGGCCGTCGCCCTCGTCCTGTTCGCCGCCGGCCGGAAGCACTATGCGGTGGAAAACGTGGAGGCGAACCGGGCGGCGGACGACGCCGGGGCGGAGGGCAAGTGGAAGGTGGCCGGGCGGCTGGCCGGGCTGTTCGCCCTGGTCATGTTCTTCTGGGTGGTGTTCGACCAGAAGACGACGGTGTGGATCTACTTCGCCGCCGACTACCTGGACACGCAGTTCACCACCCCGTTCGCGGTCGGCGGGCGGACCGAGTGGCGGCTGCCGCCGGAAAGCATCATGTCGGCCAACCCGCTCCTCATCATCTGCTTCGTGCCGCTGCTCAACCTGCTGTTCGGCCGGCTGGCGGCGAAGGGGTACCGCATCCGGCCGACGGACAAGATCACCGCCGGGTTCCTGCTCACCGCCGCCGCGACCGCCCTCCACGCCGCCGCCGGCTGGATCGCCACCAACCCGGACGGGTCGATCGCGAAGGTGTCCATCCTGTGGCAGTTGGCCGCGTATGTGGTGCTGACGCTGGGCGAGGTGCTGATCTCCGTCACCGGGCTGGAGCTGGCGTACACCGCCGCCCCGCGGTCGATGAAGAGCTTCATCACCGCCCTGTGGTTCGTGCCCATCTTCTTCGCCAACCTGCTGTCGTCGCAACTGGCGAAGGCGTACCCGGACACCGCCCACCTGGCGCCGTTCGTGTCGGTCGTCGGCGGGCTGATCGGCACCGACCGGGGGCTGGCGGACGCGACGCGACCGGCGTACCAGTTCCCTACCGCCCAGGGGTACTTCCTGATGCTCACCGTGCTGGTGCTGGTGGTGACGGCGGCGTTCGTGCTGGTGGCGCGGCGGTTCAATCGGACACAGCCCGGTGAACCGGCGGCGTGAGCCGCCTGGGTGGGATCACACCCGACGGGCTGACGCCCGCGGTTCACCAACGGCGTCAGTACCGCGGGACGCTCGGGTCCACCTGCACGCTCCACGCCTCGATCCCGCCGGCCATCGACGCCACGTTGGTCATGCCCGCCTGCATGAGCATCATCGCCCCGGTCAGGCTCCGCACCCCGTGGTGGCAGTACACCACCACCAGCGAGCCGTCGGCCGGGGCGATCTCGCCGGCCCGCTCCCGCAGTTCGCCGAGCGGAATGAGGGTGCTACCTTCGATGCGGCAGAGGGCGTACTCCTCCGGCTGGCGGCAATCGACCAGCCCCACCGGCTCCCCGGCGTCCAGCTTGGCCTTCACGGCGGCAGGTTGGATTTGTTGAATCATGTTGATCGGCCCGCAGAGGACGCGGAACAGACGCAGATGAAGACAGGATCCGAACAAGTCATTTTCTGATCAGGGTTTTATCTGCGTCTGTTCCGCGTCCTCTGCGGGCCTCAATCCTCCACAATGTCCGGCAGGCCGAGTTTGCCCAGGTACTCCCGCTCCTTCGCCCGCATCTTCCGCTTGTCCCGGTCGGTCTGGTCGAAGTACCCGCACAGGTGCAGGCAGCCGTGGATGACGTACAGGCACAGCTCGGCGTGAACCGGGTGCCCCCGCTCGTCCGCCTCCCGCTTCGCCACCCCCGCCCCGATGGCGATGTCGCCCTCCAGCTTCTTCACACCCGGCACGGAGTATGGGAAGGTGAGCACGTCGGTCGGCTCGTCGTGGTTCAGGTGCCGCTTGTTCAGCATGTGAATGGTGGCGTCGTCCATGACGGCGAACGTCACCTTCGCCGCTTCCACGCCCTCCCCTTCGAGGACGGCCTTGGCGGCGGCCTTCAATCCCTGGTAGTCGAGTTCAACCAGCTCCTGCTGGTTCTTCACCGAGACGGCGATCATGCGGGTTGCGATTCGGAAACGGGTGCAGGGCGGGCGCGTTTGTTCGCCGGCCACAGGAATTCTGTTCTACGGTTCCGGCGTCCCGTTCCCACCCCGAGCAGCCCCCGATGTCCACCGCCGTCGCCGCCGACCCGTTGACCAACACGCCGCTGCCGGCCGACCGGCCGGGGGCCGAGGTGGCCCGGCGGATCGGGGCCGGGTGGGCGGTGTTCCTGGTCGGGGCGGTGGGATTGTTCCTGGAGCTGCTGCTCATCCGCTGGGTGACGACCGAGATCCGCATCTTCGCGTACCTGCAGAACACGGTGCTGGTGGTGTGCTTCCTCGGCCTGGGCATGGGCTGCTGGGACTCGCGGCGTCGGTTCGCCCTCCGCGACGTGCTGCTGCCGCTCGCCATCCTCACCGGCCTGCTGGCGATCCCGCCCGTCCGCTACCTGCTGGGCACGTCCATCACCGACCTGCTGAGCGGGGCGAGCGGGCTGGTCATCTGGGGCGGCGGGGAGTTGGGCGGGGCGGCGGCGGCGGCCGGCGGGGTGATCGGGCTGGCGCTCACCTTCGCCCTCATGTTCCTGTTGTGGGCGGCGTTCGTGCCGGTCGGCCGGCTGCTCGGCGGGCTGATGGCCGACCACCCGCACCCGCTGCGGGCGTACTCGGTGAACGTGGCCGGCAGCCTGGTCGGCATCTGGCTGTTCGTCGGGTGCAGCGCGGCCGGGCTGCCGCCGGTGACGTGGTTCGCCCTGTTCGCCGCCGGGTGCGTGCCGCTGATCGGCACCGGCGGGCGGTCGAAGTGGGTGGACAAGGGGCTGGTGGCGGCCATCGTGGGCGGCGGCGCACTGGCCGGGGTGGAGCCGGGGTGGGAGGAGGTGCGGTGGTCGCCGTACCAGAAGCTGGCCCTGTTCCGGTTCGACGAGGGGAAGCAGGGCGGGCTGTGGGCGTATGTGGGCGGCGAGCGGCACCCGCCGAACTTCGGGTTCGGCACGCACATGATCTCGGTGAACAACATCGGGTATCAGGCGACGGTGGACCTGCGGGCGGAGAACGTGGCGGCCAACCCGCAGTGGTACCCGGCCGGCCAGCGGGGATACTCGCAGTACGACCTGCCGCCCAAGTTCCACCCGAACCCGAAGGCCACGCTGGTGGTCGGGGCCGGGTCCGGGAACGACGTGGCCGGCATGTTGCGGAACGGGGCGGGCGAGGTGGTGGCGGTGGAGATCGACCCGGAGATCATCCGGTACGGCCGGCGGGTCCACCCGGAGAACCCGTACGCCGACCCGCGGGTGACGGTGGTGACGGACGACGCCCGGTCGTACTTCGCCACCGCCGACCGCACGTTCGACGTGATCGCGTTCGGGCTGCTCGACTCGCACACCACCACGTCCATGACCAACGCCCGGCTGGACCACTACGTGTACACCCGCGAGAGCCTGACCCGCGCCCGCCAGTTGCTCAACCCGGGCGGGGTGATGGTGCTCAGCTTCGAGGCTCAGAAGCCGTTCATCCTGGACCGCATGGCCCGCTGCCTGGAGGAGGTGTTCGGCCACCCGCCGGTGGTGTTCCGGGTGCCGCCGAACGGGTTCGGCTGGGGCGGGGTGGTGTTCGTCACCGGCGACCTGGACGCCGTCCGCGGGCGGCTGGCCGCCGACCCCACCCTGAACGGGCTGGTGACGGACTGGCAGAAGGACACCCCCGCCCGCTCTGGTGAACCGGCCGAGGTGACCAGCGACGACTGGCCGTACATCTACCTGGAGGGCCGCGGCATCCCGCCGCTGTACCTGATGCTCGCCGCCGGGCTGCTCGCCCTGTTCGCGTTCGGCCTGCGGTCGCTGAACGCCGGGCACATCGTACGCGGGTGGGATCGGTCGAACACGCACTTCGCCCTGCTCGGGGCGGGGTTCATGCTGCTGGAGGTGCAGAACATCAGCAAGGCGGCGGTGGTACTCGGGAACACCTGGGTGGTGAACGCGGTCATCATCTCCGGGGTGCTGCTGATGGTGCTGGCGGCGAACGCCCTCACCCCGCGGCTGAAGCGGCTGCCCGACGGGCCGGTGTACGCCGCCCTGCTGGCCAGTTGCGTCGGCCTGTACTTCCTCGACCTGTCCCGGTTCGGGTTCCTGCCGTACTGGCAGAAGGCGGCGGTGGTCGGGCTGCTCACCAGCCTGCCCATGCTGTTCAGCGGGCTGGTGTTCGCCCGGTCGTTCGCCGCCGCCCCGCGGAAGGACGCCGCCCTCGGGGCGAACCTGTTCGGCTCGCTCGCCGGCGCGCTCGTCCAGTCGGTTACGTTCGTCACCGGCATCAAGGCGCTGCTGCTGGTGGTCGCCGCGTTTTACCTCGGGGCGGCCTTGACCCGGCCGAAGGCCAAGAAATAGGCCCTACGCCACCGCCAGAACCGGCTGGCCCGCCTCAGTCGGCTTAGCCGCAAGCGGCTGCTGGCCGACATCCACCGCGCCGGCCAGCTCGTTGGCGAGGGCGGCGTAGTCGGTCGCGCCGGGGCAGGTTGGGGCATACCGGAAGATGGACTTGCCGAAGCTCGGGCACTCGGCCAGCTTCACGTTGCGGCGGATTCGGGTGTCGAACACGCGGGCGTCGGCCCACGGCACCGGCTGCCCGCGGGACTTGTCCAGGAACGCGGACAGGTCGGCCACCACCTCGTGGGCCAGTTTCGTCTGGGCGTCGAACAGGCACACCGCCACGCCCGTCACCTTCAGCCGCGGGTTGATCCGGCGGGCGACGATGGCGGTGGTTTCGAGCAGCTTGCTCAACCCGTGCAGGGCGAGGAAGTGCGGCTGGAGCGGGATGACCACCTCGTCCGCCGCCGCGAGTGCATTCAGTGTGAGGACGCCGAGGCTCGGCCCGCAGTCCATCAGCATGTAGTCGAAGGTGGTCGCATCCTGGGCCAGCGACTCCCGCAGGATCACCTCCCGCCCGACCACCCCGGCCAGTTCCACCTCGGCGGCGGCCAGGTTTATGTCGGCCGGGCACAGCCACAGGTTCTGGTCCGCCTCCTTCCGCACCGCCGCAAGCGGCTTACTGCTCACCAGCACGTCGTACAGACTCGGCCCGCTGCCGTCCGGTTCGCACCCCAGGTGGGTGGTGGCGTGCGCCTGCGGGTCCAGGTCGAGCACGCACACCCGCTGCCCGGACGCGGCGAGGGCGGCGGCGAGGTTGACGGTGGTGGTGGTTTTGCCGACCCCGCCTTTCTGGTTGAGGATGGCGATGCGTCGCATGGTGGTTCCTGCTCCCGGTGGCTTGCCGCCGAATTTGCCCGGCTTATAACTCACCTATCCTCTCCCGGACTAGCCCAACCCGCCTGCCGCACGGCGGCCCGATCCCGGCGCGTCCGACCCCGCACACACCGTCCTTCCCTCTTTCGGAGCGCACCCGGATGGGTATGACCGCACGCCAGCAGGCGATCCAGGCCATCGCCAGCACCTACCACCAGCTCGATAACCTGGACTTCCGCACCGAACACATCAAGGACCTGTTCGGGGTGAACGTGTTCCACGAGGAGGAGCAGAAGGCCCGGCTGCCCAAGCCGGTGTTCAAGGCGCTGCAGAAGACGATCAAGCTGGGCGTGCCGCTCGACCCGACGGTGGCCGACGCGGTGGCCAGCGCGATGAAGGACTGGGCGCTCGAACACGGGGCGACGCACTACACCCACCTGTTCCAGCCGATGACCGGGCTGACGGCCGAGAAGCACGACAGCTTCCTGACGCCCACCGGCACCGGCGGCGGGCTGGCCGAGTTCAGCGGGAAGGAGCTGGTGAAGGGTGAGCCGGACGCGAGCAGCTTCCCGAGCGGGGGCATCCGGGCGACGTTCGAGGCCCGCGGGTACACCGGCTGGGACCCGACCAGCCCGGCGTACCTCCGCGAGACGCCGAACGGGGCCACCCTGGTCATCCCGACGGTGTTCGTGTCGTGGACGGGCGAGGCGCTGGACAAGAAGACGCCGCTGCTGCGGTCGATGGAAGCGCTCAGCACCCAGGCCCTCCGCATCCTGCGGCTGTTCGGCAACTCGGACGCCAAGAAGGTGTTCACCACCGTCGGCCCGGAGCAGGAATACTTCCTGATCGACAAGAACTTCCTGTACGCCCGGCCGGACCTGCTGAACGCCGGCCGCACCCTGTTCGGGGCCAAGCCGCCGAAAGGCCAGGAGCTGGAAGACCAGTACTTCGGCACCATCCCCGAGCGGGTGATCGCGTGCATGGCGGACGCCGAGGCGGAGATGTTCAAGTTGGGCATCCCGGTGAAGACGCGGCACAACGAGGTGGCCCCCAGCCAGTACGAGATCGCGCCGATCTTCGAGGACAGCAACCTCGCCACCGACCACAACCAGCTGACCATGGACGTGCTGCGGCGGACGGCCGAGAAGTACGACCTGGTGTGCCTGATGCACGAGAAGCCGTTCGCCGGCATCAACGGCAGCGGCAAGCACAACAACTGGAGCATGAGCACGGACACCGGCGAGAACCTGCTCAACCCCGGCGACACCCCGCACGACAACGCCCAGTTCCTGGTGTACTGCGTGGCCGTCATCCGCGCCGTCGCCAAGTACCCGGAGTTACTCCGCGTCAGCGTGGCCAGCGCCGGCAACGACCACCGGCTGGGGGCGAACGAGGCCCCGCCGGCCATCATCAGCATCTTCCTCGGCGACCAGTTGCAGGACGTGATGGACCAGTTGGAGCGGTCCGACCTGAAGAGCACCAAGCAGGGCGGGTTCATGGAGGTGGGGGTGAGCGTGCTGCCCAAGCTGCCGAAGGACGCCGGCGACCGCAACCGCACCAGCCCGTTCGCGTTCACCGGCAACAAGTTCGAGTTCCGGGCGGTGGGCAGCAGCTTCAGCATCAGCGGGCCGAACGTGGTGCTGAACACCATCGCGGCCGAGAGCATGGATTTCATCGCCACCAAGTTGGAGGCGGACACGAAGGGCGGGAAGCCGCTGGCCAAGGCCATCCAGGACCTGCTGCCGGGCATCCTGAAGGAGTCGAAGAAGGTGGTGTTCAACGGCGACGGGTACAGCGACGAGTGGCACAAGGAGGCGGAGAAACGGGGGCTGCCGAACCTGAAGAACACGGTGGACGCCATCCCCACGCTCATCGCCAAGAGCACGGTGGACCTGTTCGCCAAGTACAAAGTGCTGAGCGAGCGAGAGTTGAACGCCCGGTACACCATCTTCTGCGAGAGCTACGTGAAGACGGTGAACATCGAGGCCAACCTGATGGTGAGCATGGGCAAGACGATGATCCTCCCGGCGGCGTTGCGATACCAGGGGCAGGTGGCGACGGCGGTGAACGCGGCCAAGGCGGCCGGGGTGGACGCGACCGCCCAGGTGGACCACCTGAAGGAACTGACCAGTACCCTCACCACCTTCCAGAAGGCGCTGGCCGCCCTGGAGAAGGCGCACGGGCACCACGCGGACGGCACCCCCTACGACCACGCCAAGCACTTCCGCGACCACGTGCTGCCGAAGATGACCGACCTCCGCACCGCCGCCGACACCCTGGAGACGATGGTGGCCGACGACCTGTGGCCGCTGCCGACGTACCAGGAGATGCTGTTCATCAAGTGAGCCGGAAGTGACGAACTCCGCCGTCGCCCGTGGGAGTGATCCTGCGGGCGGCGTTTTTTCCACCGAGGTGGTGTGGTACGATGTTCGGTAGGAGGGCAACCCGATGAGTGAACTGATCCTTGATGCCGATCTCCGGCAGCGGCTGAACGGCGGCACACCGGGCACCAAAATCTGCGACGAGAGCGGGCGGGTGGTCGGCTACTTCCTGTCCGCCGACGAGTACGCGAACCTGTTCGCCAGTTACACCGAAGATCTGGATACCCCGGAGGCGATCGAAGAAGCCCGTCGGGAGATGCTGGCCGGCGGCGGCGTGACGACCGCCGAACTGCTGGATCGGTTCGCCAAGATGCGGCGGGCGATGGAAGCGATGGGATGAGTTACCGCGTGTACTGGCGGGACCGCGTCCGTCACGATCTCAACGTGTTCCAGTTTCTCGCGCGGGAACTCGGGCGGCCGGTAAACGCCATCCCCGCCTCAGTCGAAGAGATCGAAGCCCGGCTCGCTGCGAACCCGTCTACCGTGGGGGAATCGCGGGACGGTGCGGAGCGGGTTCTCGTCGTCCCCCCACTGACCGTCTACTTCGAGGTGTTCGAGGATCAGCGGGTGGTGCTGATCTACCAGTTCCGCTACCACCCGCGGTGAATCGCGGCAGCTGCAAGCTGGTGTCGGGAATCGCCGCGGTTCACGCCCACTTCTGAGTCCGATTTCATCACTCTCGTCACATCTGCGGGTACAATTCTAGACCCATACGGCCTCTCCAGGTCCGCATCCCACCTGATGAACCACCCGAACACCCCGCCAACAGGTGCGGACGGGCAGCCCCGCCCGCCGCGCCGGTGGCGCCGCGTTTCGCTCCCGATCCTGATCTGGGGGGCGATCTTCGCCGTCATCCTGTACGCCCTGCTCTGGGGCGGACGATCCCCCGACATCGAGGTCGCCGACCTGCCGGGCGTACAGTCCCCGCGGACGGCCGCCGCTTCGCAGTCGAACCTGCCGGACCAAGCGCTGGTGATCGGCGTGTCGATGAACGGCCGGCACCGGGCGTACGCCCTGTCCGTCATGGCCGACATCAACTGCCATGTGGTCAACGACCTGTTCGGCGAAACCCCGATCACCGTCGCCTACTGCGACCGCTCGAACTGCGTGACCGCCTACCAGGGGGACTCGGCCGACGCGCCCCTGGCGATCGGAATCGGCGGGTACCTGAACGACGGGACGGCGAGCACGATGCTCATCAAGGAAGACGGCATCCTGTACCGCCAGGACGACGGCCGGCCGCTACGGGCGGACGACCCGCCGTTCCCGCACCAGACGATCGAGATCACCCGGACGACGTGGCAGGCATGGCGGACCATTCACCCAGACACCGACGTGTACGACGGCGACACCCGCCGCCGCGGCGGCGAACTGCGGTGACCCGGCGGCGGTCGTCAGTCGAAATGCTCGTCGTCCTCGTGGAACGGCGGGAAGGCCATCACGATCGTCGTCACCGCGTCGTCGGCCACCAGCCGGTGGCGGGTGCCGGCGTCGATGCGGACCACGCTCCCCGGCGACACGTCGTGCCACGCGCCGTTCAGTTCCATCTTGCCGTTGCCGGATAGGATGTAGTACACCTCGGTCGTGTGCCGGTGGTAGTGCCGCACGGAATCGCGGATGCTGGTGACGTGGACGGAACACGGCCCGCCGTCGGCGGCGGTGAGGATGCGGGTACTCGCCCCGCACGGGCACGGCACCGTGGGTGCCTCGTCCCGGTGTCGCACAACGAACCCGCTCATGACCCACCTCCGTTTTGCCCTGCTCGCGATTGTACTCGTGGCGGCCCTGGCGGGCTGCCAGCGGACGTTTCAGGACCACACGCCTGAGGTGCAGGTACGAGACCCGAACGAAAGGCCCGTTCCCTCGCTCGACTCGACAGACTCCATCCGGCAACTTCCGATCGGGTCGGCGCTCGGCACCGGCGTCACCGGCCGCGTCGCCTGGTCCGGCGACATCCCCGCCGTGCCGCCGATCCGCGGACTGATCACCACGAAGGACGGGTTGCAGTGGGGCGAGGTGCCGAACCACTTCGCCCCGCGAATCGACCCGGAGAGGAAGGGCGTCGCCGATGCGGTGGTGTTCCTCAGGGCTGGTGCGGACACGGGCTGGAAGACCTGGCCGCTGGTGGTCGAACAGTCCGATCATACCGTCCGGGTTCGGCAGCGGGATCGGGTCGGCCGAATCGGGTTCGTCCGGGTCGGCAGCGAAATCGAGATGGTGTCCCGCGACGACGAGTACCACTCGCTCCGCGCCCGCGGGGCGGCGTTCTTCACCCTGCCCTTCCCCGCCCCGAACAAGCCGATCAAACGGAAGCTGGACACGCCGGGGCACGTCGAGTTCACCAGCGCCGCCGGGTACTTCTGGTCCGCCGCCGACGTGTTCGTGTGCGAACACGGGTTCTACACGACCACCGACGCCGACGGCCGGTTCACGCTGGACGCGGTGCCGCCGGGCGAGTACGAGGTGGTGGCGTGGCTGCGGAACTGGGAACTGCTCAGCCGCGACCGCGACCCAGAAACCGGCAAGATCGTCCGTCTGCACTTCGCCGAGCCGTTCCAACAGATGCGGAAGGCGACGGTGGGAGGTGGTAAACTATCGGAAGTGAGTTTCGCGTTCCCGCCGAGCAAGTGACGACATCGCCTCCTTCTGACACCCACCCCCTTGATCCGCCCCCCGCGTTCGACCACAATGCCCGTGCTTCGAGGTTCCTCATGCTCATCTACCCCGCCATCGACCTGCTCGGCGGCCGCTGCGTGCGGCTGCAACAGGGCGACTATTCGCGGGAGACGGTGTTCTCCGACGACCCGGTGTCCGTGGCGAAGAAGTGGGTCGAACTCGGCGCCGACCGCCTGCACCTCGTCGATCTGGACGGGGCGAAGGACGGGAAGCCGGTGAACGGCCCGGTGATCCGCAAGATCGCCGAGGCCGTGAGCGTGCCGGTGCAGTTGGGCGGCGGCATCCGCACCGACGAGCACCTGAACGCGGTGTTCGACTGGGGCGTGCGGTGGGCGGTGTTGGGCACGAAAGCGTTGCAAGACCCGGCCTGGGTTCGTGCCGTCGCCGACCGCCACCCGCAGCGGATCGTGCTGGGCCTGGACGCCCGCAACGGGTTCGTCGCCACCGACGGCTGGCTGGCGACTTCCACCACCAAAGCCACCGACCTGGCGAAGGTGGTGGAGCAAAGCCCGCTGTTCGCGGTGGTGTACACGGACATCGCCAAGGACGGGATGATGAGCGGGCCGAACCATGAAGCGCTCGGTGAAATGCGGGCGAACACCCGGCTGCCGGTCATCGCGTCCGGCGGGGTGAGTTCGCTCGGGCACGCCCGCCGGCTGGCCGAAGCCGGCACGTTCGGCTGCATCGTCGGCCGGGCGCTGTACGACGGGCAGGTGTCCCTGCCCGACCTGTTAACCCTAGGCTCCGGATCGGGCGGCCCCGGTCAACGGACGGCGACTCCTTCGACGCACACGACCTGAACCGCCTCTCTCCGGACGACGGTTCGTGCCGCGCTGACGCCACCGAGCCACCTTCCTCCCTGCCGGGCCCCCTTGGGGAAGTGACAAGGGGTAAGGAACAAGGAACAAGGAACAAGTCGGCCACCCGCCGCACTTGCTCCTTGCTCCTTTACACTTGCTCCTTGGCTTCCCCCGCCGGGCCGCATTCGTTCCTATGAAGGGAGGGCTGTATGGGCCGTCACACGGTCGAAGACGTCCGCGACATCGCACTCGTCGGGCATCGCGCCGCGGGCAAGACCAGCCTGGCCGATGCCCTACTGTTCGAAGCCCACGCGGTCGACAAACTCGGCAAGGTGGACGACGGGACGAGCGTGGCGGACACGGACGAGGACGAGAAGCGGCACCACTTCAGCATCGACACGCACGTCCTGCACGCCGAACACGCCGGCAAGCACCTGAACATCCTCGACGCCCCCGGCTACCCGGACTTCATCGGCGCCGCCCTGGAGGCGCTCACCGCGGTGGAGACGGCCGTCATCGTGGTGAGCGCCGTGAACGGCGTGGAGGTGAACACCCGCCGCATGTTCCGCGAGGCCGGCGCCCGCGAACTCAGCCGGGTGATCGTGGTGAACAAGGTGGACGCCGAGAACGCGGACGTGGCCGGGGTGGTGGACGCCATCCAGACGGCGTTCGGCAACAAGTGCGTGCCGTTCAACGTGCCGGACGCGGACGGCGAGAAGTTCGGCAAGGTGGTGTGCGTGCTCGACCCGCCGACCGCCGCCGACGGGTTCCCGATCGACCCGGCGGACGTCCGCACCCGGCTGACCGAGGCGGTGATCGAAGCGGACGAAGTCCTGATGGAGAAGTACCTGACCGAGGGGGCGGTGTCCGCCGAGGAGTTGGAGGCGGCCATCCCGAAGGCGCTCGAAGCCGGCACCCTCGTGCCCATCTTCTGCACCAGCGCGACCAAGGACGTGGGGGTGAAGGAGCTGCTCGACGCGCTCAGCCGGTACGGCCTGTCGCCCACCTACGCCAAACGGGTGCTGAGCGGGTTGACGCCGAGCGCGAACGGGAACGGCACGCACAAGCCGGTCGAGCCGAAGGCGGATTCCGAGTTCCTCGGGTTCGTGTTCAAGGTGGTGAACGACAGGTACGTCGGGCACCTGAGCTTCATCCGCGTGCTGGCCGGGGTGCTCACCCCGAACCACCAGGTGATCGACGTGAACACCGGCAAGGCGGTGCGGGTGGGGCAACTGCTGGAGGCGCAGGGGAAGACGTTCGTGCCGGTGCCGGAGGCCGGGCCGGGGGACATCATCGCGGTGGCGAAGGTGGACGGGCTGCACATCGGCGACACGGTGGCGTTCCGGGCGGACGCGCCGAAGCTGCCCGCGCCGGAGTTCCCCAACCCGATGTTCAGCGTGGCCATCGAGCCGAAGACCCGCGGGGACGAGCAGAAGGTGTCGGCCGGGCTGCACAAGATCGCCGAGGAGGACCCGACGGTGCGGATCGTCCCCGACCCGCAGACGCACGAGCTGGTCATGTCCGGGGTCAGCCAGTTGCACCTGGACGTGGTGCAGGAGCGGCTGAAGCACAGGTTCGACGTGGAGGTGACGTCGCGGGAGCCGAAGATCCCGTACCGGGAGACGGTCACCACCGAGAGCGCCGGCGACCACAAGCACAAGAAGCAGACCGGCGGGCGGGGGCAGTTCGCCGAGGTGCACATCCGCATGTACCCGCTGCCGCGGGAGATCACCACCCAGGCGCAGCTGGAGGAGCAGTTCGCCAACAAGAGCCGGTTCGAGAAAATGCGGAGCGCGCACTACGACCCGGCGCACAACTTCGCGTTCATCGACCACATCGTCGGCGGCACCATCCCGAACAACTTCATCCCGGCCGTGGAGAAGGGGTGCAAGGAGATGCTCACCCGCGGGGTGCTGGCCGGGTTCCGGGTGCAGGACCTGGCCGTCGAGGTGCATTTCGGCAAGTACCACGACGTGGACTCGTCCGAGGCGGCGTTCATGACCGCCGCCCGGCACGCCTTCCGCAAGGCGTTCCTGGCCGCCCGCCCGGCGCTCATGGAGCCGATCGTCAAGATCGAGGTGACGGTGCCGGCCAAGTTCACCGGCACCATCCTGGGCGACATCGCCACCAAGCGGGGGCACGTCGAGAACCAGGACACCCTGCCCGGCGACCTGAACGTCATCTACGCCCGCATCCCACTGTCCGAGGTGGCCCGGTACGCCGCCCAGCTGAACGGCATGACCCAGGGCCAGGGGTCGTACACCCTGGAGCTGAGCCACTACGAGCACGTGCCGGCGAACGTGCAGCAGCAGGTGGTGACGAAGGCGGCCATCAAGCACGAGGAGGAGTGATCCGACCGGGCGAACCGGCGGCGTCAGCCGCCGGGTGGTTATCCCCGCACAACCGGAACAACCACCCGGCGGCTGACGCCGCCGGTTCGCCGAACTGCCAACACGACAACTTGCCCCGGCGTTCTACATTTGCCACACTGACGGTATCCCATCCCCCGCACCCGGGCAGGCCAGGCGAATGAAGGCGCTCATCAGTTTCTACGTCAACGACTGGTACTTCGCCGTCCCGATGACGGTCATCATGCTGATCGCGTTCGCCATGGTCATCTGGCGGTTCCTGCTCAACCAGGGGGCCACGTCCAAGCTGGACCTGCTCCTTCCGGACCTACAGACGAACCTGCGGCAGAAGGGGCCGAAGGCGGCCGTCGCCCTGTGCCAGCAAGAGAAAGGCCTGATCCCGAACACGCTGTTCGTGGCCGGCCTGCAGGCGTCCGACCAGGGCGTCGCCGCCATGCGGCGGAGCATGGCCAGCGCGGTCGAGCTGGAAATCCTGCCGCGGCTGAACTTCCTCCTGCCGTCCATCCTGGCCATCGCCAAGATCGCCACCATGGTCGGGCTGCTGGGTACGGTCATCTCGATGATCGGCACGTTCAGCGCGATCGGCGAGAGCGCGGCCAAGGGGGCGGCCGGAGCCTCGGGGGTGACCGCCCAGAGCGAGAAGATCGGTCTCGCCCTGTTCGCCACCGCCCTGGGGCTGCTCACCGCCATCCCGCTGGTGTTCTTCCACGTCATGTTCAAGGCGTGGATCACCAAGTTCGAGACGAAGATGAAGGTGGCCGCCCAGACGCTCGTGACGCTGGTGCAGAACGTGAAGAACAACCCGGACGGGGACGACGAGCCGGCGGAAGACGAGGACCGCCGCGCCGCCCGCCGCGCCCCCGCCCGCTAACGCCCGGCGAACCGGCGGTGTCAGCCGCCGGGTTCGGAATCCGCCCGCGGGTTCACACCCGCGGGTTCACACCCGCGGTTCACCATTCGTCATGGCCAAGCCGAACACGTTCGACGTGTGGTTCCTGACCGCCGATCAGGTGTACAAGGGCGTGCCGTTCGAGGTGGTGGCCGGGTGGGTGGACACCGGGCGGGTGTCCTCCGACGACAAGGTGCGGCCGAGCGGGGCGACCACCGCGTGGGTGCGGATCGCCGACCACCCGCTGCTGGCCGACTACCGCGCCCCGCAGGTGGCGATGACGCCGACGGGCAACGCCGCCCCGGTCGAGCCGCCGGAACTGGAGATGTCGCACCGCAAGGTGATCGAGGACACGGACGACGACCCGGACATGATCCCGCTCATCGACATCAGCCTGGTGCTGCTGGTGTTCTTCATGATGACCACCGCCGTGTCCGCCCTGTCGCCGGTGGACGTGCCGGCCATCAGCACCGGGTCCGAACTCAGCCAGGACGCGGACGCGCTGACGGTGCAGATCGAACTCCGCGACGGCGGGGAGGTGTACTACGCCCTCCGCGTCGGCGACCAGCCGATCGCCAAGGAGAACAACAACCTGGCCACCATCAGCGAGCTGAACGCCCGCATGGACGAGGTGCTGGCGAAGGTCAGCCGCCCGCCGGAGGTCCGCATCGCCTGCCAGAAGAAGGTGAAGCACATCCAGGTGCGGCAGGTGGTGGAGCAGGTGCTGCACAAGCGGAAAGAGAAGCAGCAGATCGCGTTCTACGCGGCCGAAGTGAACGAGCAGTCGAAACAGTGACAGCGGTTGCCCCGGTCTCACGACCGGGGCTTCGCTATGCCGCCCGCTCCGCGGGCTGAAATCCAAGCCCCCGAAGGGGGCGACATACCGCAGCCCCGGTCGTGAGACCGGGGACAATACACATGGCAACACCCGGAACGTGGCTCGTGCGGCTGGCCGGCGACCCGACCCCGCGGCAACTGGACGACCCGCACAAGGTGCTGGACGGCGTCCGCGACGGGGAGTGGGAGCCGTCGGACGAGGTCCGCGGGCCGGGCGAGACCATGTGGCGGCCGGTGGAGGAACACCCGGCGTTCGCCGACGCCATCGCCGACATGGGGCCGCCCCCGCCGGAGCCGCCGGACGAGACGCACCTGGACATGAACCCGCTCATCGACGTGGCCCTGGTGCTGCTGGTGTTCTTCATCCTCACCGCCACCGTCACCTCGCTGCGTCGCACCATCGACGTGCCCCCGCCGCAGCCGGAGTCCGACCAGAAGCCGGTGGACATCAGCCAGATCCAGGACCGCATCTTCCGGGTGAAGGTGACGATGAACGGCGAGCAGCCGGTGGTGGAGATCGAGAAGCGGCCGATCGTGTTCGACAACCTGGAGAAGGAGATGGCGGACGTGGTGCGGGGCACCGGGCGGAAGGAGATGGTGCTGCACGCCGCCGACGACGTGTCGTGGGACATCTTCGTGCAGGTGGAGGGGGCGGCGAACAAAGCCGGCGTGCGGACGATTCACATCCCGACGCCGAAGAAGAAGTGAGGTTGGCGAGCCGGGAGCGGTTGTGGCGAGCCGGGAGCGTGAGCGACCGGAGGACTTGCAACCTCC